>PBOU01000148.1 GCA_002724415.1 Planctomycetaceae bacterium | reverse complement strand
GCGGGACCCAGCCAGACATCCCAGTTGAGATGCTTCGGGGGGGTGGCGGCCTTGGGGCGTGGTCCACCCTGTGGCCAGACCGGGCGGTTGGTCCAGACATGGACCTCCTTGATCTGTCCGAGAACACCGGATTGGACGATGGCGGCGCCCTCTCGAAGCGTGTTCGACGCGGTGCCCTGGTTGCCCATCTGGGTCTGAACCTTGTTTTTGGTGGCAATCAGTGCCATTTGCCTGGCCTCGTAGAGGCTGTGGGTCATCGGCTTCTGCGTGAAACAGTGTTTTCCGAGCTTCATTGCCATCACGCTGGCGGGTGCGTGGTTGTGGTCGGGCGTACTGACGGTGACGGCGTCGATGCTGTCAGCCATTTCCTCGAGCATCACGCGGTAATCGGTAAACTTTTTGGCGTTCTTGAATCGGCCGCCAGCCTTGTTCAGGGTGTTCTGGTCAACGTCGCAGATGGCCACGACATCTCCGTGTCGACCCGCGTCGGCGGAATCGCTGCCCCCCTTGCCACCAACTCCCACGCAGGCGAAACGAATCTTCTCGTTCGGCGACTTCGGGGCTGCCCAGGATTCCTGGTCCGATGCGACCCAGAATGCGGTTCCAAGTGCTGCGGAGGTGTGCAGGAAATCTCGACGCGTTGAATTGGATGTGCTGGGGCTGGTCATGTCAGTCGTCCTGGAACGGATGTGGATCTGATGGTGGGAAGTGTGTGGCCGCTTGTGGCGACTTTCGGGAATGATAACACGGTGGGTGAGAGCGGAACAACTGGCGTCGCCCCTGTTTTGTCACCCGCAGCAACGGTTTGCCTCCCCGCCTGGTCGGGGAACCGGCAGTCGTTGCCTTGGTAGGTTCCCGCGACTAAATTGGGGCAATTGACCGTTTCGGACCACGTCGTCCGACTGTTTTGCCACCTGCACACTCGTACCGTGTGCTCTGTCGCAGGGTGAACACGCAATGAGACGTTTTGTCAGACTCCGGACAAGTGCCTGCTTGTTGGCCGCCTCAGCAGTGATTGCAGGGGCTGGGTGTCCGTCGGATTCCGGCATGACCGGTAACGACAGTGGTGCGGTCTCGGACCCGGTTGCCACATCCGATGAGGGAGTTACGGAACCGACCACCGGGCGGAGTGCAGAGCAACAGGCTGAACAGACAAAAAGAGAGCAGGAGGCGGTCGACGCAATCAAAGACGCCGGAGGCCGCTGGACGCGGCTGGATGGGGCGGTTGTCTCGGTGGACTTGACCGAATGTCCATTCACCGATCAACAGTGCGTTTTGCTCGCGGGACTCGTGGATCTCGAGGATTTGAAAATCTGGGGCGCCAATATCGGTGATGAAGGGATCGGGGAACTGGTCGGGTTGAAGAAGCTCAAAAGTCTTGGGTTGGAGAACACCGAGTTGACTGATGATGGGTTGGCGAACGTTGCGAAAATTTCGACATTGAAGTCGCTCAATCTGCGTAGATGTTCAAATGTCACCAACGAGGGGTTGGCTCATCTCGCTCTGCTGGAAGGTCTTGAGCAACTGCATTTGCTTTACACAAATATCAGTGACGATGCGTTGGCCCACCTGTTGCCCCTGAAAAAATTGAAGTTGGTGGATGTCCGTGGTTGCGTTCTTATCTCCGATGGCGGGTTGGCACATCTTGGCCAATTGAAGACACTTCGCAGTCTGAAATTGCGGAATCCACAGGTCACTGACGACGGGTTGGCATCCATCTCGGGATTGAAAGGCCTGACGTCGCTCGTGTTGGAGGACACGGCGATTTCAGATGATGGGCTGGCATCTCTGGCCGGGATGACGAAGTTGCGAGAAATCAATCTGTTTCGTACCGGTGTCTCGGACAAAGGGTTGGGGGCCCTGGGGCGGATGTCGGAACTCAAAACGGTTGTCCTGCGCGATACGGCTGTCCAAGGCTCCGGATTGAAAGTGCTGGCTGGAGCTAAGGCTGTCGAACGGGTTGATCTGAGTGAAACATTGGTTGACGATGCGGGCTTGGCGAACCTCTCAAACCTGGTGAAGTTGAAGAGGCTGAATCTTTGGTCCACTCAAGTGACAGACGCGGGACTTGGGCACTTGAAAGGGCTGACGCAGTTGGAATGGCTTAATCTCGATTCCACGGGGATTGGCGACGAGGGGGTCGCAGCTCTTGTGGGACATGCCAGGCTGCAAACATTGAATCTCTCGAGCAGCAAGATCAGTGACAATTCGATCAAGAGCCTGGTGAAACTGCCTGCGTTGAAGGAGCTCAACCTCAGCTTTACCGATGTGAGCGAAGATGCCGTTACGGAGTTCCGAAAGGCGATGCCAGCTTGTGATGTCGTCCGTTGAGGTTTCCGTGGAACTGACTGACTGGTGATGCAACCGTCGGGAGTTGGGGTATGTATGCGGAAACGGCCAGCTGGCTGTTGCAACCCGCAGGCTCCGACGATTGGCGTGTGACTGAATCGCTCGCCGGGATGGGGTTTGTCGACCCATCGGCGGCGATGGACGATTGGCGGGGCCTGGTTGAAGTCGCGGGCGACTCCCTGTTGTCGGTGGAGCTGCTCGAGTCGCTTCTGGGGACGACGGGGCAGACGGCGGCTCCTGATGTGTCGCTTCGTAATCTGCGTCGTTGCCTGGCCCAGTGGGACGATACTGCCGAGTGGGTGGCTTACCTGGAGAAACACCCTCGGGCCGTGGAAATTCTGGTTCGGCTCTTCGCAAACAGCGAGTTCCTCACCGGGCTGTTACTCAAGCGGCCGGAATGCCTCAAGCGTTTGGCCGAATCGAAGTCCTTGGCCGAGGTCCGGAGTCGCGACGAATTTCTGGCTGACATGCACGCGTCGGTCTTGGCTGACGGGTCCGGTGGGGTCGACGCCGTGCGGAGAGTTCAGCGTTGGGAACTGTTGCGGATCGCGGCTTGCGATTGCTTCGGGCTGATGGATCTCCGCCGCGTGACTCTTCAACTGTCGTTGTTGGCCGACGCGACGATCCAGGCGGTGCTTGGGCTGGTCGGAAATGAAGTGGCGGGTGAATCGGGCCTGGCTGTGATTGCCCTGGGCAAACTGGGGGGCGAGGAGCTGAATTACAGTTCGGATGTCGATTTGTTGTTGTTGTGCGAGAGTCAGTCGGTTGAGACCTTGAGGGTTGGCCAGCAATTGGTCCGTGAGTTGGGGCGGATGACGGCTGAGGGGTTCCTGTACCGGGTGGACATGCGGCTGCGCCCCTGGGGTCGCTCGGGGCCACTGGTTGCTGAGGTGGAAGCCTACCGGGACTACCTGGAGTCGCAAGCTGCGCCATGGGAACTGCAGGCCCTGGTCAAAGCGCGTGTGGTTGCCGGAGACCACCTGTTGGGGCACCGGGTGCTTGAGGACGTGAACCGCTTGTTGCGAAAGCGGGGATCGATCGTGGGTGAGGGCGAAACGGTCAGGGAGATGAAGCGGAGGATTGAGGCCGAATTGCCACGCGATGTCCGCGAACACGGTGAAGTGAAGTCGGGTGTCGGATCGATCAGAGACATCGAATTTGTGACGCAATTTCTTCAATTGCAGCACGTCGACCGACATCCCGAAATCCTGGGGACGAACACGCTCCAGTCGCTGGCTGCATTGGCCGCTGCGGGCTGCTTGCGAGCCGATGAATACCGAAAGCTGTCCAGTGGTTACCTGTTGTTGCGTTCGATCGAACACTCATTGCAATTGATGCACAACAAGCAGGTTCATGTATTGCCCGGCGACGAGGGCGAATTGTCCTATCTTGCCCGGCGGCTGGATTTTTCTGACGCCGAACAATTTGGGGCACATTACGTGGCCCACTGTCGTGAAATACGGGAGGTGTTTGACCGGATCCTTGGAGAACCAGGTGAAGATGCTCCGGTGGACCAGCCGGAGACTTTTAGCGAGCCGCTGTACCTGGAAGTGTTCACGTCCGAGCAGAGGTCACGGCACCAGATGTTGCTCGAGGAGTTGGATCGATTTGGTACGGTCATGGTCGAACCGGTTCGATTGACTGCGGGGCGGGCGGAATTGACCCTCGTTTCGTTTGACTCCCGGGAATTGCTGGTGGCCATCTGTGGGCTCCTGGTGGTCCATGGTGTGGATATTGTTAGCGGGCATGCCTTCACGCAGGACGTTCCCGGCGGTCGGTCGCGTTGTGTCGATGCGTTTGAAGTGCGTGTTCCGGCTGATGCTGACTGGGATTTGTTGTGGTCGGAGTACCACTGCGACCTGGTGGAATTCGTGGAAGAAACTGCTGCCGGTCGAGGGGAAGAAGTTCTGGCGAGGTTGACCGATCGTGTCGCCCGCCATGTGACGGCGGTCGATGATCCGGGGGGGCGACTGCTGCCGGTTGAGATCGTGGTGGACAATGATGTGTCGGCTTCCGCCACTGTGTTGACGATCCAGGCCGACGATACCGTTGGGTTCCTCTACGAGTGTGCACATGCACTTTCGCTCGCGGGAATCGAAATCCGACGACTGGTTGTGGCTACCGAAGGCAGTCGTGTTCGCGACCGGCTTCACGTCGTGGATGTGTCGGGAAACAAGTTGACGGATCCACGGCGAGTCAGAGAACTGCAGACCGTGGTCGTGTTGATCAAGCACTTTACACACCTGCTGCCAAAATCGCCCAACCCGTTGTCAGCCCTGCGGCAATTTCGGGAATTGCTGTCGGATCTCTTCCAGGAGGAAGACTGGGCTGCACAGGTGACGTCGCTCGAAAAACCGGAAGTGTTGGCGACTCTTGCCCGAGTTCTTGGGGTGAGTGAGTTTCTGTGGCAGGATGTGTTGCGGCTGCAGCAGCAGACGTTGTTCCCACTCGTGACGGACGTGGAGTTGATTCAGCGGCCGCGGGAACGGTTCGAGTTGCGTCGGCAGTTGTCAGAGGAGGTCGATGGGGGCACCGATTGGGAGGCTCGGGTGGTCAGCCTCAATGCATTCAAAGATCGTGAAATGTTCGTGGCGGATATGCGGCACATCGTGTGGCCTGATCGTGAGTTCGGCCTGTTTTCGCGTGAACTGGGTGATGTCGCTGACTGCGTGTTGGAGCGGGCTCTGGAAATCTGTTGCGAGGATGTCGCCGACAAGATGGGCGTTCTGCCGCCAGGACGGGTGTCGATTGTCGGGTTGGGTAAGTTTGGCGGCCAGGAACTGGGTTTCGCCTCAGATATTGAATTGGTGTGTGTTTACGATCCGCCCGCCGAACAAGCCGACGTGCCAGCGGTCGCCGAATTTTACCGCCGCGTTGTGGAAAGATTGCTGGGGGCAATCAGGTCGCATCGAGCCGGCGTGTTTGAACTCGATCTTCGCTTGAGGCCTCATGGGCAGGCCGGGCCACTGGCAAGTTCGTTGCAGGCGTTTGCTTCGTATTACCGGGACGATGGGCCCGCCTGGCCATTCGAACGTCAAGCGATGGTCAAGCTTCGAGCGGTTGCCGGAAGTCAGTCACTTGGGGACGAACTGGAAATGCTCAGGGATCAATGGATTTACAGTGACGGGGCCTGTGACGTCGCAGCGATGCGAGCGATGAGGGATCGGCAAGTGCGACAATTGGTGCGGGCCGGTTCGTTCAACGCCAAGCTGAGTCCCGGCGGCCTTGTGGATTCGGAGTACCTTGTCCAGGCGTGGCAGTTGGAGCATGGCCATCGGTTTTCCGAGGTTCGCACCACCAATACGCTGCAAGCGATTGACTCCCTGCACGAGGTGGGGATCCTGCAGCACACGGTTTGGTCGTCGCTTCGAGAAGCCTACGTCTTTCAACGCCGTTTAATTGATTCACTAAGAGTGGTGCGGGGTGATGCACGCGACCTAACTGTGCCGGACCGCCAAACGGCCGAGTTTATGTTCCTGGCCCGCCGAATGGACATTGACGGTGGACCAGACGGATTGGCCCGTGCGATTGACGGGCACGCCGGGTTTGTCGAGAGCCTGGCGGCAGAACGGGACGCGGCCGTGGGATGATCGCGATCTGATTGCCAGATGACCGTTTCGAAACTTTTGAGAAAGNGGTTGTGNNGGCGTGGNGNATTGTGTCGATANAGCGGGAGACNGCNACTGTTGGNGGNGCAAGCGNAGANGAGGCGCCCAGCTATCCAGAAGTCGCTATTCCTCCAANNCGGTAGACGTAGCCANTCGGTTGACAGGCCGAATTCAATTCAATTAAATAACGGCTNATACGATACGGCGTCGAAGGTTGCCTGNGTTTTGCTTGGGNGCCATAAACGGGNTTCCGAAACGGTTTCGGAGTGTCCGACGACTTAGCGGGATCATTGAATCGGGAGACAATTGGATGACGAAGATTTTGACNCTCGGNGGCGTGGCGGTTTTGGCGTTTGCCTTCATGGCGGCGACTGAAGCCGACGCCCGACCGCAGTACCAGAAGGCATTTCTTGGGAAGTACAAGAATGTCAAGGCTGCCACAAAGGCCAAGTGCAACACGTGTCACCGCAAGAAGAAGACGGGCGAGAAGGGCAAGCCACGCAACGATTACGGCGCGGCTCTGGGGAAGAACCTTCCGGCCAAGAATTGCAAAGTTGTGGCCAAGATTGTCGAGGCTTTGACCAAGACCGAGAAGGTCAAGGTTGCCAAAGACAAGAAGGAAACTTTCGGCGATCGTTTGAAGGCTGGCAAATTGCCGGGTAGCCCCGCGAAGTAGTTTTTTCGCGGCGCAAAAGATCGTCTGAAACAGACTGATCGAAACGGGAGAACACCGAAGCGGTGTTCTCCCGTTTTCTTTTTAAGCGGCGATGTTATCTGGTGGCCCTGATGAACGCCGGCAGTTGGGGGTCGTTGGTGGACTGCATGTGGTCGAGTAGGCGAGTCCGAAGGCGCGCCAGGAGTTTGCGGTGGTTTGGGTCGCTGGCCAGGTTGTGTTGTGCGTCAGGGTCGGTTTGGTAGTCGTAGAGTTCCTCAGGAACTCGCTTCAGGAACAGTTGGACTCTTGCCGCAATTGACGTGTTAGAGGCCGCCGCTTTCTGCATCGCCTTCATGGTGAGGCCGGATTGCGATTCGTTTCGAAACACGGTTGTTCCATTCGACCAGGCATTGAAAATGTATCCGTAACGGCGTTCGATGACCGACCGCATTGGAAAATCACGTTTACCCGCCGTGCGATTGATGTGCGTGATGACGTGGCCGCGGTCAGCCTGAGATTTCCCCTTCAATACGGGGGTAAAAGAGCGACCGTCGGACCGTGGCAATTCAGGCAGTCCAACAGCGTCGAGAATCGTAGGTGCCAGATCGATTCCAGCCACCATGTGCTGTCGGTCGTGGTTACCGGGGCGGACAACGCCGGGCCACCTGATGATCCAGGGGGTTCGTGTGGAGTGACGCCAGCAGTTTGTTTTTGCAAATGGCAGTGGCATGCCATGATCTGAGAGAAACATCACGAGCGTCGAATTGGAGAGACCAGCTTCGTCCAGTGCCTTCAGAACGCCACCGACAATCTGGTCGGCGCGATGAACCGAGGCGTAGTACTCGGACAATTCCTGTCGAATTTCTGGGAGATCGGGAAGGAAGCCAGGAACAGGGACCTGCTTGGGGTCGTAGCGACGCGGGATCGGAGCAAGCGTTAGGTCTTTTTGCCGATTCGTCTTGTTCTTCGACGTCTTGTTTTTTCGCGTTTTTCGGACCTTGTTGCGTTCCTGCAGGCTTCCGGCAAACGGGCGGTGAGGGTCCTGCGAGTTGGCCATCAGGAAGAAGGGCTTTCCGGAAGCGGTGGCCTGTTTGAGGAACGTTTTGGTGTGTTGGTAGTAACGGTCCGGGTCGCGGCCGGTTCCGAGTTGCTTGGCGGGAACTACGACGTCCCAGTGCCGGCCGCGAGTGGGGATGACATGAGACACTTTGGCAAGAATACCTGTGTGGTAACCTGCTCGCTTGAGGCTTTCGAGTAGCGTGGGAACGCCTGCGGTGATGGGGTCAAACCCCAGTGCACCGTTTCGGTGCGGGTACCTCCCCGTCATCCAGACCGCGCGGGTGGGCTGGCAAATGGCAATTGTCACGTGCCCGTGTTCGAACCTCATCCCCTGTGATGCCAGTTTGTCAATGTTCGGCGTGATGCCCTGGATTGGGCAGCCATAGATTCCCACCGAATCACAGTTCATGTCGTCAACGGTGATCAGTAACACGTTCAGCGGTTTGGCCTGGGTCTCAGTGTCCAGGGCCATGGCGTCGACTGTGCACGACAATGTCATGCCAAAGGCGAGGCCTGACAGGGTGAGCGTGAGTGTTCTGAGGCGTCTTGATCGAAAGCACATGCCGGGCAATCCGATTTGAAAACAGTGAGTAGATCAAGACGGCAAGGATAACACGGGTCGGGTGGGCAGCAACCGGGTGTCACCGTAGTATGGGGCGTTGTCGCGTTCCTGGGGATGGGACGCACTCCACGTGTCAAAATGCGGAACAAAAAATGAACTGCCTGTGTCGAACCGCTCTGTTGTCCACGGTTTTTGGTCTGGTTGCAGTCACTGCCCAAGCGGCAGACCTTCCGACAACAGTCGCGGTTCCTGAGGCAGTCAAGACGTTGAAGAAAAACCTGGCGACATTGAAGAGTCATGTTGTCGGTCGGCCAGACCCCCCCCTGCCCTACGTGGTCGAACCCATTTACCCGAAGTTGAGCTTGGACAATCCGATGTTTGTCATGCTGCAGCCGGGTTCGACACGCCTGCTGTTCATCGATCGAGGTGGAAAACGTCTGTGTAGAACGTTTGATGATCCGGCAACCGGAAAGTACGAGGTGTTGCACACCAGTGACGGCATCCAGTACAGCCTTTGCACGCACCCGAATTTTCTGAAAAACGGGTTGATCTATCTGGGAGGCGATCGCAAGTCAAAGACACCAAGTGGCAAGGAATGCACGGTTATCGAGTTGACGCTGGATCCGAAAAAAGGATTTGCGGTGGTGGATGGTGCAGAACGGGTGATCCTCAGTTGGGACTCAAACGGCCACAATGGTGCTGCCATTGGTTTTGGTCATGATGGAATGCTCTACGTCACTTCCGGCGACGGCACCTCCGATTCCGACACGAATGTCACCGGCCAGAAAATGGATCTGCTGCTGGCGAAAGTGTTGCGAATCAATGTCGACAAGCCGGATAAGGGGAAGACGTATTCGGTCCCCGTCGACAATCCATTTGTGGGCATGAAAGGGGTGCGGCCAGAGACATGGGCCTTTGGCTTGAGGAATCCGTGGCGGTTGTCGGTTGACCCGCTCACCGGAGACATCTGGGTGGGCAACAATGGGCAGGACCTGTGGGAGCAGATCTACCGTGTTCGGAAGGGGGACAATTTTGGGTGGAGCGTTTACGAGGGATCACATCCGTTCTACTTGCAGAGAAAACTGGGGCCGGCTCCTCACGTGAAGCCCACTTTCGAACACCCACATTCGGAAGCCAGGTCGATGACAGGTGGCGTGGTGTACACGGCAAAAACCTTCAAGGATCTGTACGGAGCCTACATTTACGGAGATTATTCGACCGGGAAGATCTGGGCTGGCAAGATGGATGGTGACAAGGTGGCCTGGCACAAGGAAATTGCCGACACCACGCTCCAGCTTGTTGGTTTTGGACACGACGCGGACGGCAACATGTTGCTGGTCGATTATCGAAAGCCGGCGACGTTTTATGCCTTGCGGCGTGCCCCGGTGGCAAACTCGCCGCGCCGAAAGTTTCCCCGTCAACTCAGTCGTACCGGCTTGTTCGAGTCGGTGAAAGGACACCGGGTTCATCCGGCGTTGATTCCCTACAGCGTCAATTCTCCCTTGTGGTCCGACGGGGCTCACAAGCAACGCTATATCGCGCTGGCAGTTTCCCAGGACAAGGAGGGGCGTCCGGTCGTGCAGAAGGTCAATACCGGGAATGCGACTCGGGGTTGGTCATTTCCGGATGGGACGGTCGTGGTCAAGTCGTTTGGTTTGAATGTGGTGCGGCGTGCCAATGACCGACCAATGCGGGGCGCAAGACGCTGGGTGGAGACGCGGTTGCTGCATCGGCAGCAGGGGGAATGGGTCGGGTATTCGTACCGTTGGAACGATGAACAGACGGACGCGGTGCTGGTGAACAGCGACGGGAAAGACCATGTGTTTGACGTTCTTGGAGATGACGGCGCTGTGCGCGAACTGACATGGCATTACCCGTCGCGTTCAGAATGCATGGTCTGTCATAGTCGTGCAGCGGAATACGTTTTGGGACTGTCTACGGTCCAGATGAATCGGGACCACGCTCACGGGGGCGTTGCAGTCAATCAATTGAGCTTGCTTGCGGAACTTGGGGTGTCCTCGGTGGCTACGGCAGAGGAATTGAAAGCGAGGTACAAAAGGCAACTGGAGGATGAGGGCGCAAACGCCGACGCGGTGAAACGGGGGCTGGCAGAGTACAAGCCGGAGGTGCCGTCGGGGCACATGCTGGCGGGGCGACTGTTGACCAAGGGGGCCCTTGTTGACCCGTACGTTGTGGGGGAGAGCCTGGAGTTGAGAGTTCGTTCGTACCTGCATGCGAATTGTGCACAGTGTCACGTTGCCGCAGGTGGCGGGAACGCCCAGATCGAACTGAATTTTTCGACTCCAATCGCCAAGGCCAAGCTGGTGGATGTGAAACCCCTGCACGGAGGATTCAAGTTGAAGAATCCGCGTCTGGTGGTGCCGGGCGCCCCGGAACGGTCCGTGTTGTTGAAGCGACTGGAAACTCGCGGCCGCGGTCAGATGCCTCAACTGGCGACGATGTTGGCAGATCGCAGGGCCGTGTCACTGGTTGAGGAGTGGATCAAGAGTCTGTCCTCGCTGAAACCCGGCGAGGCGAAGTGAACTGCGGCCGTTTAGGGTGAGGCGGGTTTCGGGGCCAGGCACATCACGCGACCGTCGGTGGTGGAAAGATAGAGCCGCCCGCGAGCAGCCACGAGACCGTCCCAGGTGGGCAACGCATCCACGGTTGTGCGAGCCAGTGTCTTTCCGTCAATGGCAGACACCGACAGCAGCACTGCTCCCTCGCTGCCCTTCAACGCGGCGTCCTGTTTGGCCAGTTTGTCCTGGATTGTCTTGGCCTTACCGACAAGCAATCGGAATGACTCCTCCTCGTCGACGAGGTCCGGCGGTCCCATGACGAATAGCGTGGATCCCGCTTTGGCCATTGCTCGGACAATGACTGGAATATCGCTTGTCCATCGTGGCTTGACGAACGAGCCAGCCTGTCGGCCCGGTTTTCCGGTAAACCGAAGCGCGAGGCCGCGTTGAGATTTGACGGTCTTGACACCAGAGAGTTGGCCGTCGTGGCCGTGTTTGGTTTGGTCGCGAGCTTTTCCGTCATCAAAATTGTAATTCAGGACCAGTCGTGCAGCCGCTGTCTTTGAACTTGCGGGGGCGCCATGGTGTGCTGCGATCTCCGAGTCAGTCACGGGGCCGAAGAACAGCCGCACGTCGTCAATCTGTCCGGTGAATGAAAATGGACTCTTGTAGGTGCCGACGGCGCCCTGGTCGTCTCCACCGATTTCCATGGACTGGATCGGGTCGGCTTTGAGAAGTCCTGCCGATTTGGCCGTGGCGGTTGGTTTTCCATCAAGAAAGAGGTGCATGGTGCCGTCAGTTGTGAGTCGTCCGGCCAGGTGAACCCAGCGGCCCGTGATGGCAGTTGGGCTGGTGGCGACTGACAGGGTTCCCGCGTTGCGGACCAGGAAGCGAGGTTTGCCGTTGACGAGGATCAAGGCAAAGCCGGCGGCCGGTCCGCCTCGGGCGACGATGACCCCGTTTTGTCGCTGGGCACGGACCCGGGCCTGGATTGTGAACGGGGTTCCCTTGGGATTGAGGATGGGAGTCTTTGGGACGTGGACCATGGACGTGTTTCCGCGGCGGGCATTTTTTCTCGCGGTCTGTTCGTCAACGGCGGAACGCGCTTCCTGGGGGGGAGTGGATGGGGCCGCAAACAGTTGGTGTTCGATTGTCGTGGTCCAGCGGTAGTATTGTGGTTTGCGACCGAATCCGAAGATGGTGTCACCGTCGGTAACCAGCATCCGACCAGACGGAGTGAACTTGCCGGCCTGGTGGTAACCGGCGTGTCCGCCGGCAAAACTCCGGCCGAAGACCCAGTACGCCCGGTGAAAGTAGGTCCCGTCCAGGAAACCCATCGGGGCAAAAAGGTGCGCGTTTTTGCCCTTTTGAACGGATCCCTGTACCGCGGGATTCCCCGAATGTGGTCCCATGGCAAGCCGTTCTCCATCGAACGAAAAAGCCTGGCTCCGCATGAAGACCCGGTCGTCGGAACAGGAAAGGATGTCGGGAAGGCCGACCGGCATCTGCAGAGTCTGCAGTGTGGACTGCAGGTTCTTGCCGGTTTTAGGATCCTTGTCGTCCATCACCGTTTCGGAGAGTTTGTAACCGGTGCGGGCATCGAGTCGCAACATTCGCAAGCCGCCATCGAGGTAGGTGGACCGGCCGGATACCGTGTAGACGACGCCATCTCGCAAGAGCACATTGCCATGCACGGGCCATGTTGACTCGAGTTGCTCGAATGCCATCATCCGGCGATCGGCCGGAGCTGCCTGGAAACTCCACCCCAGCACGCCGTCGCTTGCTCGGAGGCAGTGAACTTGTCCGTCGGCGGACCCGAAGAGAACACGCGGACCGGATATCGTGGGAGGCGAGTCAATGCGGCCACCGACTGTATGGGACCACAATGGCTTGCCGGACCGGGCGTCCAGTGCGTGAAGCGTGTGCCGGTCGGTTTCGGCCACGTAGAGTTGGCCGTCAGCGACGACGACACTTGTGAGGCGGCCCGAGAGCTTCGTCTGCCACGTCGTGGCGAGGTGTGGGGAGACAGCCGAAGGTGTGGAGCCGCTTCGGCCACGGTCATGACGGTAGGTGGGCCAGTCGGCCGGGTCGGGCTTGGTGACGTTGATCTTTTGCAATTCGTCGAATGCTGGGCCTCGTCGCAGTCTCTCTTCATTGGAGAGTGGCTTCGGGCGGCGACGAGTGGCGGTGGTTGGCGCGAGCACATTGAGCCCATACAGCTTGGCCTCGGGGTAACACGCACAGTTGTGTGGTGGAGCATAGAGCAGCCCGTTGCATGGCATGATCCCGTACAGGCAGCCGCCGCGGACCCAGTGGTGGATGTCCCATGCCTGTTTTTGTGGATCAACGAATTCGATGCCGGTTCGCGACGGGAGCAAGAATCGGTCGGTCGCCTTGGCGATGTAACAACGATGGTGGAACCAGTATGTCTCGACGTTTGGTGAAAACGACTTGACGATCTTTCCGGTGCGCGGGTTGCGGCCGGTGTAAACGCCCGTGTCCTTGGTGCGGGTGGTTGGAGCTGACCACACGAGATCCTGCATCACCAGCAGATCCTCGGGTGACTGGTAACCAGACTGGTCATGGGGAGCAGTCCAGAGGAGGTGTCCGGTTTTTGCGTCGAGTGACCGCATGGTGCGGTCACCACCAGCGAACAGGATGACGTCCTTGTAGAGAACCAGCTTGGGCCCGAAGTTGAAATTGATTTTTGTTTTGACCGGTCCGGCTGCTGACCACGCGGTTTTGCCCGTGTCCCGATTCCTGGCCACGATGTTTTCGCCGTCGTGGTAATAGACTCGCCTGGGGCCGAT
>PBOU01000147.1 GCA_002724415.1 Planctomycetaceae bacterium | reverse complement strand
CGGCAGACCAATGAGGAGCTGTGGCTGCTGGCGCAACTGCGCAAGAAGCTGAAGGCGTTCACCGACTGCGTCCCGCGGCAGGGCGAGGCGGACGGCCTGTTGGTCGATGCCGACAAAAACCCGAACAGCACCGGCGCGCGGCTGATCGGCCTGACCACCAAGCGGCTGGGCCTGCGCCTCAAGCGCATCGCCGAGGGCATCGAGTCGGGTGACATCACCACGCTCATCGTGTTCGGCGAGGACGTCACCAAGCATGGCATCACGCCCAAGCTGCTGCGAAAGCTCAAGCTGCTGGTTGTGAGCGACATCCTGCCCAGCGCCACCACCGAGCGAGCGCATTACCTGCTGCCCGGCTGCGCCCACGCGGAGAAGCGCGGCAGTTTCACCAACGTGAAGGGCCGCGTGCAAAAGTTCATGCAGGCGCTGCAGCCGCCGGGCGACGCGCGCGCGGAATGGGAGTTTTTACACGAGCTGACGGCCAACGTGACCGGCGGCAACGGATTTAACAGCATCGAGGGCCTCTTCAACCAGATGGCCGCCAACGTGCCCGCCTTCCGCAAGGCGGAGCTGACGTGGGCCGGTCTGGGCGACACGGGGGCCACGGTGGAGATTTAACAGATGAATTTAACCACGGAGACACAGAGGTCACAGAGAAGGATAAAAAAATCTCTGTGCTCCCTGTGCCTCTGTGGTGAATAAAAAATGACCGGTTGGATTGAAAGCCTGACCCCGGCACAGCAGTTCGCGCTGTTCAGCCTGGTGAAGATCGGCATCGCGGTGTTCGCGGTTGTGCTGCCGATGGTGGCGTACTCCGTGGTCGCCGAGCGGCGCGTGTCGGCTTGGATCCAAGACCGCGTCGGGCCCAACCGCGTGGGCATTCCGTTCACCAACATCAAGCTCTGGGGGCTCGGCCAGCCGGCGGCGGATGGCGTGAAGTTCATCCTCAAGGAGGACTTCACCCCTGCGCACGTGCGCAAGGCGTACTTTTGGCTGGCACCGGCGGTGGCGATGGTGCCGGCGCTGCTCACGCTCGCGGTCATCCCCTTCGGCTCCAACCTCGGCTCGCAGCAGGCGGTCATCGCCGATCTCAACGTCGGCATCCTCTACACTTTCGGCATCGTGTCGCTGGGCGTGTACGGCATCGTGCTGGCCGGCTACGCGAGCAACTCCAAGTACCCCTTCCTCGGCGGCATCCGCTCCAGCGCGCAGATGATCTCCTACGAGATCGCCATGGGCATGAGCGTGGTGCCCGTGTTCATGCTGGTGGGCGACCTGAACCTCGGCAAGGTCATCGCCTACCAAGCCGACGGCGCGTGGCTGGTGTTCAAGCAGCCGCTCGCCTTTGTCATCTTCCTCATCGCCGCGTTCGCGGAAACGAACCGGCTGCCGTTCGACCTGCCCGAGTCCGAGACCGAGCTGGTCGGCGGCTACCACACCGAGTACAGCTCGATGAAATTCGCGCTGTTCTTCCTCGGCGAATATGCCGCCATGATCGCCGTCAGCGCCATGATGGTCGTGCTGTTCCTCGGCGGCTGGACGCTTCCTGTCGCCGGCCTCAACGCCCCCGCTGAGACCCTCGCCGTGGGCCTGCTGCAAGTCGGCATCTTCATCGGCAAGCTGCTGCTCTTTATGGGCCTGTTCATCTGGGTGCGCTGGATGCTCCCGCGCTTCCGNTACGACCANCTCATGGACATCGGCTGGAAACGCTTCGTGCCCCTCGCGNTGGCGAANATCATCGTCACCGCAATCGTGCTGTACTTTTTAAACGCGAAATAAAATGGCCAAAGTCGTCAAGAGAGCCAAGNTGAGCCTGTTCGAGCGCCTGTATCTTGCCGGCNCTTTGGAACGGATTTAAGGTCACGTTGCGCCACTTTTTCTCTTGGAAAAAATCTGACGTCTACGCCGACAAAAACCNGGACAACCAGTTCAAGGCCACCCTCAATTACCCCGAGGAATTATGGACCGTGCCCGAGGGTTTTCGCGGCGCACCCTACCTCGTCAGTGACCAAGACGGCGCCACCAAATGCGTCAGCTGCCAACTCTGCGAATTTGTCTGCCCGCCCAAGGCCATCCGCATCACCCCGCCCGGCGAGGACGGCGAGCCCGCTGACCGCGCCAACTCCGAGAAGATGCCCGCCGAATTCGAAATCAACATGCTCCGCTGCATCTTCTGCGGCTACTGCGAGGAAGTCTGCCCCGAGCAAGCCATCTACCTTGCCAAGGACTACTACAAAGGCTACGACGAAAACCTCATGCGCCGCGATTACGCCCTCACCGGCCAATCCCGCGACGAGATGATTTTTAACAAGGAGAAACTCCTAGAACACGGCGGCACCCACGAGGATCGGATCAAGAAATGGGCCAAGAAAGAAAAGGACGCCGGCGCCCAAGACACTTTCCCCGTAAACGACTAATGGCCGACACCCTATTCTACATCTTCAGCGCGCTCACGCTCCTCTGCGGTCTGCTGGTGGTCTTCAACCCATTCAGCCGCAACCCCGTCACCAGCGCCATGTTCCTCGTGCTCACCATCATCAGCCTCTCCGGCCTCTTCGTCCTGCTGCAAGCCTACTTCCTCGCCGCCGTACAAATCCTCGTCTACGCCGGCGCCGTCATCGTCCTCTTCCTCTTCGTCATCATGCTGCTGGATTTAAAGGAAGCCGAACAGCGCCGCTATCGAAAATTCGCGACCGGCATTGGTGCCTTGGCCGTACTTGGTCTCGCTTTCGTCATCGCCGGCACCCTAGGGGGCGCGCAACCGCTGGCCAGCGAAACCATCGCCGGCGAAACAGCCGACCTCGGAAAACTTTTGTTCACAGAGTACCTGCTCCCCTTTGAGATCGTCTCTGTTCTCCTGCTCGTGGCGATGGTCGGCTGTATCCTTTTAAGCAAACGCGAGGAGGCCCCCGAGTGACCGTCGGCCTCGACCATTACCTTGTCGTTAGTGCCGTGCTCTTCTGCCTCGGTCTGCTGGGCGTCGTTACCCGCCGCAGCCTCATCGTCATGTACATGGGACTTGAACTGATGCTCAATGCCGCCAACCTCGCTCTCGTTGCGTTCTCGCATTTCAACGCCGACCTGCACGGACAGATCCTTGTCTTTTTCATCATCACCGTCGCCGCCGCCGAAGTCGCTGTAGGCCTGGCCCTAATCGTCGCCCTCTACCGCAAGCGCCAAACCACCGATGCCACCGACTTCACGGGACTGAAACTCTAGATGCCAGAAGAGCAGGCACATGACCCCTTTGCGGGCGCGGACATTGTCGTGAACACCACCACGTCGATTTTCATGCCGTATGCCGTGCTATTCCTGCCGCTGCTGGCAGCTGTGGCTATCCTTCTGTTCACCCGTCGCCACAAGTCCCTCAGCGCAGGCCTATCCGTCGGTGCCATCGTGATCGCCTTCATCATGAGCCTATACCTGTATTTCGGCGACGACGGCGCACCTGAGCGCATCCGCTGGCTAACCATTGGTACAGCGCCCGGGCCAGTGTTCGAGTTATCCATCGGCTATGTGCTCGACCAACTTAGCAAGCTCATGCTTCTCGTGGTCACCGGCGTCGGCAGCCTCATCCATATCTATTCATGGGGTTACATGAAGGATGACGACGCCACTCCGCGCTATTTCGGCGGCCTGAGCCTGTTCACTTTCTCGATGCTCGGCATCGTGTTGTCCGACAACCTCGTGATGATGTTCATCTTCTGGGAACTCGTCGGCGTTTCCAGCTACCTGTTGATCGGCCATTGGCGTGAACGCCCCGCCGCCGCAGATGCCGCAAAAAAGGCTTTCATCACAAACCGCATTGGCGACTTCGGTTTCCTGCTCGGCATTCTCCTAGTATGGCAGCAAACCGGCAGTCTGCATTTCGAGTCCCTCAAGGCCGCCGGTGTTGTAACCACCCTCGCGGGCCTGCTCATTTTCTGCGGCGCTGTGGGCAAGAGCGCGCAGTTCCCCCTGCACGTCTGGCTACCCGACGCCATGGAAGGTCCGACGCCCGTCAGCGCGCTGATCCACGCTGCCACCATGGTTGCCGCCGGTGTCTACATGCTTTGTCGACTGGATTTCCTTTTTACACCTGACGCACTCTCCATCATCGCATGGACTGGAGGCATTACCGCGCTGCTTGCAGCATTGATGGCGGTGCAACAAGACGACATCAAGCGCATCCTCGCCTATTCCACCCTTTCCCAACTCGGCTACATGGTCATGGCTGTCGGCTGCGGTGGGTCCGATCCCGCGATGTTCCACCTCACCACCCACGCGTTTTTCAAAGCGCTCCTGTTCCTAGGCGCAGGTTCGGTGATCGTCGCACTGCACCACGAACAGGACATTTGGAAAATGGGCGGCCTGCGTGACCGCATGCCTATCACTTGGTGGACTTTCCTTATCGCAACACTGGCCCTGTGTGGCGTGCCACCAATGAGCGGTTTCTTCAGCAAGGACGCCATTCTCGAGACCGCCCTGCACACAAGCCTGCCGCTCTTCCTGCTGGCCACTGGCGTGGCGGTGCTTACTGCGTTTTACATGACGCGCCTTGTCTATGTGGCCTTTCTCGGCGGACACCGCAGCACCGCCGCCAAAAAGGCCGCCGAGTCGCCAAAGGTCATGGTCGTGCCATTGTTGATCCTTGCCATCCCCAGCGTTTTCGCAGGTTTTTTTGGAATCATGCCTCACTTGGGCTGGGCGATGTTTGCTGGTCTGGTAGCCGCTGGTGCTGGATTCATGGCCGCCGATACACTCTACCGCAAGGCCAAGACGGATCCCCTGCCCTCCCGCATCGGCGAGGCCTCACGCTGGATGCGCAACCGATTTTACTTTGATGAGGTCTACGAGATTCTCAACCGATCCACACAAGAGGCCCTGGCCCGCGCCGCAGATTTCGTCGACCGCTGGATTCTCGCCGGCTTGGGCGTCAAGGGCGCTGCAGGCCTCACCCATGTTTCCGGCAGCCTCCTGCGCCTGCTGCAGACCGGAAACGTGCAGACCTATGCCCTACTACTGGTCCTCGGTGTGCTGGCACTGCTTTGGATGTTTCTCTTTTAAATCATGTCACCGCTCACCTTCATATTTGGGATCCCGCTTCTGATGGCGTTAGCGCTGGTATTTGTGCCAGCCGATCGCCGAGGCTGGTTCCGTGCGGGCGCGATGGGTGCCACGCTGGTTTCGCTGCTGCTCGCGGCGGGCGTTTTCAATGCGTTCGACCAAGCACCAGCCGGACCCGGCACCTTTGCCGACCTCGGCACTCCTGCCGACAATCCGCTGGGCGTCCCTATGGTAAACGCCAATCCGCTGGAGTTGGAATACGGCTTCAAGTTCACCCAGCAGGCCGAATGGATTCCCTCACTCGGCATTAGCTACCACGTTGGCGTTGACGGCATCAACGTTGGTCTTGTGCTGATGGCCGCGCTGGTTGCCTTTGCCGCAGCTTGCTGCGCGCGCGACATCCAAAGGCGAGAGAAGGAATTTTACATTCTTCTCCTACTGATGAGCGGAGGCATCCTAGGCTCGTTTGTGTCGCTCGACCTATTCTCGATGTACATCCTGCACGAGTTCGCGCTCGTGCCCACCTTCATCATGATCGGTGTTTGGGGCCGCGGCGAGGATCGCAATTATGCCACGTTCAAGATTACCCTTTACCTCAGTCTCGGCGCACTGCTAGCGCTGGCGGGGATTCTTGGCCTGTACTTCGCTATGGGGCAAAGCTTCAACCTGCTCGACATCTATAAATCCATAGGTGCCAATGACTTCGAGACCGGCGCACTGCCGCTCGTGCTGCCCCTGCTCATTCTCGGCTTCGGGGTACTCGTGAGCCTGTGGCCATTCCATACCTGGGCGCCGTTGGGATACGGCTCAGCACCCACTGCAACGGCAATGATGCACGCGGGAGTTATCAAGAAATTCGGCTTGTATGGTCTTATCCGCATCGTGCTGCCGATGACAGAGCAATTCCCCGAGGCCAACTGGTGGCTGGAACTGATGCTTTGGCTGGCGGTCGGCAACATTCTCTTCTGTGGCCTCGTCGCGCTGAGACAGAAGGACTTGAACTGGATCATCGGCAATTCCTCAGTCGCACACATGGGATTCGTGTTCATTGGTATCGCCAGCGTCAACTTAATCGGCGTCACTGGCGCGGTCACAGTGATGATCGCCCACGGCCTGCTAGCAGCACTGGCGTTCGGACTCACCGGCCACATCCACTGGCAAGTCGGCACGCTGGACACCGATCGTTTGGGTGGGCTCCTTCGCGCCATGCCGTTCATCGGCAGCGCGCTACTGATGGCACTCCTTGCCGGCTGTGGCTTGCCAGGATTCGCAAATTTCGTTGGTGAACTCACCGTCTTCTTCGGTGCCTGGCAAGCCGGACACCACACCGCCGTGGTCATTACTGTGTGGAGCGCACTCGTCATCGGTGCCGTTTATATGCTGCGTGCCGTACGTAATGTCCTGCACGGCCCCGAATGCGAGTTGGAGTCCACGCCCAAAGATGCTTCCGGTTTCTGCGCCAAGCTGCCCTACGCCCTTCTGTTGGCTGCCTTGCTTCTCTTCGGTTTTTGGCCGCGCCTGCTCACCGACAAAATCAGTGCCAGCGCACAAAAGATCGTGCCCGCCCAGTCGCAACAAACTGCCCATCGATGAACCTGCAACTCGTCAGCCTGGAAATTGCCGTGGTCCTGATTGGGCTTCTCGTGCTGCTGGTGGACCTGTGGACACCGCGCGAGGGCAAACGATCCCTCGGCCAAATCGCCGCATTGGGCCTACTGCTCGTGCTGGCGCAAAGCATCCATTTCCCCTTCGTTCAAGGCGTCGACGACGGTGCCATCCCCGGCTTCGCGCTCGATCCACTTGCACGTTTCTTTAAACACATCTTCATCGCTGCCGCGATCTTTGTGCTGGTGATGGCCGCGGACTTTGCCGGCCGTCTGCGCACCGGCGTGGCAGAGTTTTCTGCCCTCGTCCTGTTTGCGCTGGTGGGCATGATGTTTGCCGCCTCTGCCACGACGTTCCCCATGCTCTTCGTGGCCGTTGAACTGATCACCATCACCTTTTATGTGCTAACCAGTTTCCAGCGCCACCGCGAACGTTCACTCGAAGCTGGCATCAAGTACCTCATCCTTGGCGCGGCCGCCTCGGCGATGATGGTCTACGGCATCGCTCTCATCTACGGTGTCACCGGCTCAATGGACTTCTCGGCATTAGCCCGCCCCGCCGCCGATTTTGAGGGCGGCCAATTGCAGATTCTCCATCTCGGCCTGCTACTGCTGCTGGCCGGACTGGGCTTCAAGATCGCCGCATTCCCATTCCAAATCTGGGCACCTGATGTCTATGAGGGAGCACCCGCCCCAGTCACTGCGTTCCTCTCCATCGGGTCCAAATCCGCGGGCATCGTGCTGCTCCTACGCATCCTCCACGAGGCGGGCACAGCCCACGCAGAATTGCTTTGGCCGCTTCTCCCATGGCTCGCCGCCGCCACCATTGCCTACGGCAGTCTTTGTGCGCTGCGCCAGCGTAACCTCAAGCGACTCCTCGGCTACGCCTCCATCGCCAGTGCCGGCTATCTGCTACTCGGCTTCGTGGCGCTGCAATCCGGCAACGGCAACCTGTCTACAGATGGGTATAACGCTATTTTATACTATTTGGCTGGCTACCTCTTTGCCGTCATTGCCGCCTTCGTGGTGATCTGTCAGATCTCAACCGAAGAGGAAGGAGAGGATCTGAGCATACTGGCCGGCCTGCACCGACGGTCGCCCCTCATGGCCGGAGTACTCACCTTGTCCATCATTTCTCTTGCGGGCATCCCACCATTAGCCGGGTTCCTCGGCAAATTCCTCCTACTGAAATCTGTCATTGATGGAGCAGCCACTGGCCTGCCCTATGTAACACTGATTACAATCGCGATCATCGGCGTCATCGTCTCCCTTTACTACTACTTCGGAATAATTCGTGAAATCTACTGGTCCACTGGCCTACGTCCGGATGACACGCCGGAAGACAAGCCGCCATTCGAAGTACCGCTAGCCATCAAGGCATCCTTGGTTGCCTGCGCGATGGCACTGGTATTCATCGGCATCTATCCCGAGCCGGTGCTGGCATTGACCTACGAGGCGCTGGAAGTGTTCCGTTAAACCGTCCGCATCTGGATGGAGTCGGCGATGGACTCGACGGCGAGTTCGGAACTAATGACGACCACGGTGTCGCCGGTTTGCAGAATCTCGCGCTTGGCCAGTTCGGCTAGGGCAAAGTCGGTAACCTCATCAGGATCACCTTCATCCCAAGGCAACACAACCGGTCGCACAGCGCGATGCAAGGCAAAGGCACGGGCGACAGGTTCATTTAGGCACAAGGCAAGTATGGAGGCACGACGGGGGCGCATCCATGCGGCCTCAGGAACCATCCGGCCTTCACGAGTGAAGACTACGAGCGCAGCGGCATCAAGATCGTTGGCCATGCGAACAGCGGAGTGCGCAAGTTTCTCGCGGGGATCATTGAGTTGGGCGGCCTTGTGGTAATTTGCCCCACCGCTACGCTCGATGCGCTTGGCAATGCGATCGGCCACCTCGACGCAGGTTTCCGGAAATTTGCCAACAGAAGTCTCGCCACTAAGCATGATGGCGTCGGCCTGTTCAAAGACGGCGTTGGCAACATCGGTGACCTCAGCTCGCGTGGGATGCGGGCTGGCAATCATGCTCTCCAGCATGTGGGTGGCCACGATCACCGGGCAGCCGCGCTGCTGGCAAAGCTTGGCAATGCGGCGCTGGATTATAGGAAGTTCCTCGTAGGGGCACTCGACACCAAGATCGCCGCGGGCAATCATGATGACATCGGTAGCCTCAAGGATTGGATCGAGGTGCTTTACGGCATGCTGATCCTCGATCTTGGCAACAAGACGCGGTGGACGTGGGGCATCGGCAACAGCAGCACGCAACTCGGCGATATCCTTGGCCTCGCGCACGAAGGAGAGAGCAATAAAGTCCACTTCCAATCCAAGGACACACTTGATGTCGGCGTGGTCTTTTTGGGTGAGTGCGGGGAGATTAACCTTCACGCCCGGAAGATTGATATGACGGCGGCTGCCCATCTCACCGCCAACAAGCACTTCGCATTCAATGGCGCCGGTTTTTTCGGCCAGTACCTTCATGCGTATCAGGCCATTATCGATGAGGATGGTGTCACCGGGGGAGATGTCATCGGCAAGGCCAGGGTAGTTGACACCAACGGACTGCGGGCTAGGTTCGCTGTCGTCGGTGGTGAAAGTAAATGGCTGGCCGGGTTGGAGTTGAAACGGGGTTTCCACCGAGGCGGTACGAATGGCAGGGCCTTGAAGATCGGCAAGCACAGCGATGGGCCGACCATCGGCGGCTTGGCGTATCAGACCCGCGACACGGGCGGCCCAGTCATGCCGTGCGTGGGACATGTTTAAGCGGAAGATGTCCACGCCAGCGTCGATTAGCGCAGTGACGGCCTTGAGAGAGTCGGTGGCGGGGCCGAGAGTAGCTAGAATCTTGGTCTGACGCGGCCGTGGCATGCGGATGGAGGGTACGGAATCAGCTTGATTTTCGCACGGGAAATCGGCACTTTCCCGCCCGGGATATTTAAGACATGGCGGAAAAAGACGACAAATACCCAGACAACGCAGCAGGCAAGTACTACTGCGACGAACAATGTATTGATTGTGACCTGTGCCGCGAGACAGCACCGGACAACTTCAAGCGGAATGAGGATGGCGGCTATTCGTTTGTCTACAAGCAGCCGGAAAATGAAGAGGAGGAGGCTCTGTGCGTGGAGGCGATGGAAGGCTGCCCAGTGGAGGCCATTGGGGAGGACGGGGCGGATTGAAGCCCACGATTAACTAATTTGAAGCCCGCGTATTACGCGGGTTTTTTTGTGATCTGAAGATTAACGCCTGAGCTAGAGTTGGCGACGTAAGAGATCCATGGCTTGCTGAGTGGTAATGAACTTGAAGGTTTCGCGATCGAAGTTATTACGAGGATTGATGGCGTGGGTGCCGGTTGAAGTTGCCAGAGCGATATGGACAGTGCCCACAGGTTTTCCCTCGGTACCACCAGTGGGGCCGGCAATGCCTGTGGTAGCGAGCGCATAGTCTGCACCGTGGCTGGTGCGTGCACCCTCGGCCATCTCACAGGCAGTTTCTGCGCTGACGGCACCATGGGCAGCGAGGGTTTCTTCCTTCACTCCCAAAACAGTCTGCTTGGCCTCGTTGCTGTAAGTAACAAGGCCTGCCAGAAACACAGCGGATGCTCCGGGAACGTTGGTGAGGCGATGGGCAAGAAAGCCGCCNGTGCAAGACTCGGCNACAACGAGTGTCTTGCCACGTTGCGTTAAACCCTCAATNACNGTCTGCTCCAAGGTAACGTCGTCCNNACCAAATATGTGATCTCCGATGGTCTCGCGAACGACAGTTTCTGCTTGTTCCACCACTGCGCTATCGACNGCACGCAAGCGGATATCAACTTCACCGCTGCGGGAGCAATAGCCGATATCGAGGCCAGTCGCGGCAATTGGCTCCAACGGGCCGGCAATTCTTTCTTCCACCATGGATTCACCCATGCCGGCGACTTTTAATGTGCGGGTGGTGAGGGGATTCGGCGGAGGACATTTCTCGAGCAGAAGGGGGATGGCTTGTTCAGTCATCATGGGGTGCAATTCCCGCGGAGGACCGGGAAGCATGAGAAGCCACCCAGTGCTACGGCCATCACCGAAGGGGTTCGGTGCCAATTCAAGAAACAGGCCGGGGGCAGTGCCGTACGCGTTTTGCAAGACTTGTGCGCCGATGGGAACTTGCGCCTGTACCATAACGCTATCAGGCATTGGACGAGCGATTTTATTAAATATGGCTGTGATATGGTCTCGTACGGTGGAATCCTCGACCAATTCGCGGTCCAATAGGGCGGCGATACGGTCGCGGGTAATATCATCGGCGGTTGGGCCGAGGCCGCCGGTGGTGATGACCAAATCCGCGCGTGAGAGACCTTCGCGAACTGCGGCTTCGATGGCGGAACCCGTATCGGCGATGGTGACTTGGCGGTCAATGTCCCATCCTCGGTCGCTTAGTGCGCGNCCGATCCATTGCTGGTGGGAGTTCAGCACGCGGCCTAGAAGCAGCTCGCTGCCGGTGTTCACCAGTTCAATGCGCATGAGTGGACGTTGGCAGGTTTGGCNGCAGGGTACAACCGCGCGTTGACTTGGTGTAGGAGGGTTTTATACTGGGGCCATGTCGAGTTCGGGCACAGCGGTTCATATCGACGCCAAGGAACGCTTCCTGAAATTCATGGAAGGGAAAAACCTCCGCGTGACGTCTCCACGTATGGCGATCATCGACACAGTGTTCAGCACCGAGGAGCATTTCACCGCCGAGCAATTGCTGGAGATGGCGCGCGCACGGGATGCCAGTGTGTCACGAGCGACGGTATACCGCACGCTCCCTCTTCTGACGGAAAGCGGGCTGGTGCATGAGATGGACTTCGGTAAGGACTACAAGATTTACGACCCGAACTATGCCGACCACCCAAACCACAACCATATTATCTGTGAAGATTGCGACAAAATTGTGGAATTTGAGAGCGACCAACTTGACAAGCTGGAAAACAAGATCAGCCATGAGTTGGGGTTTGAAGTGAAGTCGCAGCAACTACGCATCACGGGTAGCTGTGAGGAAATGAAGAAGCTCGGCGCCTGCAAGAACAAGACCAGCTGATCATGGGCGACTCACCCAGGCCCTCCCAGCGCCCCACCCAGCTTTCTCCCACGGCAAAGGCGGNGGTATTGGTGTTGATATTTTCCAGTTTTTTTACAGGATTCCTACTGAGCGAGTCACTGGAGCAGGAAGAAGTTGAGCCCGGCAAAGCNGCAGATACGGGCGTGGACAAGTTGCAGGCGGCGTTTGAAAATGCTGGTGCGGAATTTGAAACGGACGATCAACCCACCACAAAGGGTAACGAAGATCCANCCTTGANAAAGCCCTCCGGAGCAACNGTTGACTGGAGGGCTTGGCATGGGTTGCTTAGCCCGGCGATGGCAGTGATGTTCGGCTGGATTCTATTTCAACACGCCCGCGCCGGCTGGCGGATGCGCGCCAATCTATGGACAGGCCTTCCTTTGATGATNGTGTTTGGCGGATTGATCGCCACAGGTGTGCTGCTTCAGTACCCATTAATGGTAATGAGCCATGAGACCTGGGAACAACCTGGCAACCTACTTCGCGAACTGCACGACCTCTTGGGCTGGCTACTTTTGGTAGGTATCATTGGCCACTTGATCGGGGCGAAGTTATATCGGCAAAAAATTGAAAAATCAGTTGACACTGAGAACGATTCTCAATAAATCTCTCTTCACGCACATGAGATTGAGTCTCATGTGCATATAGGCTACGTGGGTTCTTTTTGGTGCCTTCGTGGCCAAATCCGGGTTGTTTACAGCTAACTCTTTTTGGGGTCGGATTGCGCTAAGATTGGTGACTCTTCCCTATGCTGCCAACTCCNGGAAAAATCCCGTCCGGGTTGTATAATTTTCACCCGGCTGGTGTTTGGCGGGTTCTTGGGGAGAGTTTCTTCAAGGAACCTTAATATCGGATCATAATGAATCGTTCAGTTAACTTGATTAACGCTATTAAAGCCTTTTCTGGAGAGTTGATTGTGAATAATGGAACTAACCTATATCTGTAAAAGAATAATGAAAAAAATATTACTAATACTCTTTCTCTTCTCCGTGCCTGTGCTACTGGCGGACAATGAATCCGACCTCTTCGGAGCCAAGAAGGCAGCCGGCAGTCAATTTCCTGGCGAATACACAGGCACTTACTTTGACGATGGCGAAAAGATCCCCTATGGGCTTCAAATTTTCGCGTTGGGCGATGGCCGATTTCGCGCCGTAGGTTACAATGGGGGCTTGCCTGGTGCTGGCTTCAAGAAAGGCGGCAAAATCGAAATTGTCGAGGGCAAGGCCGTGAAGGCTAAGAAAGGCGAACGCATCGAGTTCAAGAACGATGAGGAAATCGCCATTGCCGACCTACATAATGGACGGCTCGTTGGTCGTGAAGATGGTGTAATCATTGCCCGCCTAAAAAAGATAACCCGCAAAAATCCCGTTGTCCCCAAGAAGTAAATTCGTCAATCCGTATAAAACACGAACAAATCCAAGATGGAAAAACCCACCCGGCGATCTCAACACGGCAATCTCAAGCCGAAACAAGCCCTGAAGCATGGTATCCGACCGGAGAATCTCCGCATTCGGCCTGAGCGTGAGGTGCGGGTGAGTCTGAAATTGAACCGCAGGACATTGGGAGACGCCTTGAGCAAGCTAAACGAATTCTGGTTCACCTGCATTTCAACTGGAGCAATGCTACACCGCAAGTTCAGTGCTGATGCTGATATCGGCCCGAATTTTCACTGGNATGAAAAAGGCCAGTTAGAGTGTCAAGAATCCCACTCCAATGTTTTCCTAGACATAACTCAAGGCCGGCAAATGTGGGCGGTGCAACGCACTGATGAAAAGGGTAGAAAGGCGTTCCGCTTAGAGGCCACCGGCGTTGATGGCATGGCTCTCCAAGTCCGATTGACCCGCCAATCACGGCTGGATGTGTTTACAGAAATAGCGCGTGCCCACCAAACAGCCACGACGCTTCCTGAAAACCCAGGCCCCAATCCCTCCAGCATGCTTTGCTGGATAGAGGCGAGGCGACGCGAGTGGCTACAGCGCCCTGACATTTGCAGGCGCGTGGAACGTAATGCGTTACCCGCGTTTTTTTTCGAATTACAGAAGGTTGGGTACCCGCAGCGATTCACTGTCCTGAATTCTCTGGTCAAGCAAACTTGCCAAGCCAAGATCGCCGGCATTGAGCAGAAAGATAACATGATCCAACTCAAGAGCCCCGGCGTGATATTCCAATGGGATCAATCGCGGGTAGATCAGGCATGGGTGATAAGGTGCGGCTGTTCGTGTGGTGAAGAGGTGGTAGAGATGTACGACTACCGCAATCGCCTCATCGCATCGGTTGCCACACAAGGTATCACGCCAGCCATGGCACGAGCTCTACCAACACTAAATTAGTCATGCATCACTACGACCCGGTCAGCAAGCAGACCATCTTCACTTGTTCGGCTGAGAATGGGTTGCAGGTTTTTCTATGGGGGCACTTCCCAGATTCTCGCCAAGAGCGCATTCCGATGACTTGGCGAAAACATCATTGGCAAGCTGCTGTGGAATTGCCCATGGGAATGTATGCCTATCAGTTTGAGATCAACGGGCGACGTGTACGGGATGAATCTGCTGGATCCATCATGCTACAGGGCCCACAAGCCAGCAAGGCCCCGTGGAGTTTGGCCATAGTACCAAACTGGATCGGATAAAACCCCAAGCCATATATTGGGAATAATTGTCAGCAACTACAAATACCTTAATTTTCAGGGTTTTTTCGTCATTAAAATTTTTTTTAAAAAAAAACGCAAAAGGTGTTGACACTGAGACGCAGTCTCATTAATTTCGCCCCGTTCCGAGATTAAGTCTCAATCGCAAAATTAAAACAAACGTATCTAAACTTCTTTCCGGCAGGGCGATGGCGGTTCGTATCGCAATCTTGGCCCTGTTGGTGTTGGGCGTCGGCCAAGCGCAGGCGCAGAACCAAGATCCCGATGAACGCATCAAGGCCATGGAAGAGCAGCTTAAAGAGTTGCGCGACCAATTGCGGCAACTGCGTGATGGTGGCGGACCGGATGCTGATGACCCATTTGGTGGTGCAACTCTGCAATCATCCTCCGGAATGACCCTCCGTTTCTACGGCGAGTCTAAGTACAACTGGACGAAGGGAACGAGCGGCAATTACTTCGACCCGCACCGCTATGTGTTGATGCCCGCCTATCAGATAAACGACTGGATTTTCTTTAACTCCGAGGTTGAGATCGAGCACGGTGGCGTTGACGATAAGGACGATAGCCGTTTCCGCGGAGCCTTGGAACTGGAGCAATTCTATGCCGACGTTAAAATCAATGACTGGTTGAACTGGCGCTCGCTGGGTCTTTCACTGATACCCGTTGGCTCCATCAACCTGTACCACGAGCCTACCTTGTTTTACTCGGTACACCGGCCGATCATGTATAAATACATCATCCCGTCGACCTGGATGGAAGGCTCGACTGGATTCTGGGGTGACACCGGTGTTGACGGCCTAAGCTTCGAGTTTCTCATCTCGTCAGGCATCGATAACCAAAACGGAAATATCGATGATAGCAAAGGTGTCCGCAACACACGTCCAAACCCAAATCTCAAATCAGGCAACCGCCAGTTGGCCTACTCCTTCCGATTGGCCTACGACGGTTCGTCTTCGGGAGTGGACTGGCTCAAGGGCTTTTCCGGCAGTGCC
>PBOU01000146.1 GCA_002724415.1 Planctomycetaceae bacterium | reverse complement strand
CAATTGAATCGGTACCGCGGTCAGATCGCCGATGAACTGGTGGTCACTTATTACGAGGGCCAACTGCTACATCTTCAACAGGATTACGACGCCGCCCAGAAAAAGATGACAGAGGTTCTCAAAGGGCGAGTCGGACAAGGAGGGAAACGCGACCCACTGGTCACAGACGCCATCCGCTGGCTGCAGCGGATCCGGCGAGCCCAGGGGCGCCACCGCTCCACCGCCTCTTAGCTGCCTTCCGATTGATCCGGCGATACAATGACCGGCGACGGCCAACCAGCCCAAACAGGTCACTACGATGTCGCTCAGAATCCTTGTTGTTGAACTGAAACAGGAAACCTCCTCCTTCAACCCCCAGTTGACGCTCTACGAGGACTTTCACCAGGCTCACGGGGATGACCTGCTGGCGGCCAGACGTGGCACCGACACCGAGATAGCCGGTGCACTCGACGTGTTCCAGGAATCCGACCTCACCGTCGAACCACTGGGCGGCATGGCCGCCTGGGCTGTTTCCGGCGGACCGATACGAGACAGCGATCTCGATCGCCTGATAGACGAATTCACCCAGTCGCTCGCTATTCATCCGGATCTCGACGGAGTCTATTTCTGCCTCCACGGTGCAATGGCCGGTGAGAAGGAAGGCGACCCGGAGGGACGGGTCCTTCAAAGAGCCCGTGAGATTCTCGGTGAGGAACTGCCGGTGGTGGTTTCGATGGACCTGCACGGAATATTTACGGCCCGTATGCAACACAATGCTCCGGTCTTCGTTCCATTTCACACCTATCCACACGTCGACCAGTACTCGACCGGACGCCGCGCTGCCGAGGCGCTTTTGAAACTGGTTTCCGGGCAGGTCACCCCAACCACCTGCCGCATCCCATTACCGATGCTTGTTCGGGGTGATGAACTGCTCACTGAAACCGGACTCTTTGGCGAAGCCATCAGGATGTGCCAGGAAGTCGAGGCGTCCCCTACCGGGCTGGCNGCTGGCGTCCTGATCGGCAATCCGTTCACCGACGTNCCAGGCCTNCGNTCATGGGTCGAGATCACGACCGACAATGACACAAACACGGCCACGCNGGCGGCNTCAAAAATTGCGAGATTCCTCTGGGAACGGCGGCACCGGCTTGANGCNGAACTTGTTTCGCTGTCNACNGCCATTGACACCGCAAACAACACGGACGGGCTCGTGGTTTTCTCTGACGCCGCCGACGCCACAGCCAGCGGAGCCTCGGGAGACAGCAATGCCATCCTGTCCGGGCTGATCGCCGCCNCCAACGACACCGCAACGGAATTCACCGGCACAGCATTGCTGAGTGTTGTTGATGCNCCAGCGGCCGCCGCAGCCGTCCAGGCCGGTGCCGGAGCGACAATAGACATNGCCCTCGGTGGCACCCGGGATCCCGGCCGTTTCACACCGCTCCCGGTCACCGCAACGGTTGTGAGCACCCACGACGGCCACTTCACCTACGAATCGGGCAAACCCGAGACGGCCGGCGANACCGCCGTTGTTCGAATCAAGAAATCATCCGGCCACATCGATGTGTTGATCACACAACGCAGCGTGTATGTCGTCGGTCTCGCAGTCTTCACCTCACACGGCCTCGACCCAACAAACTACGACGTTGTCGTCGCCAAGTCTCCCAATGGTTTTCGCACTCACTACGAGTCGCTCGCNGCAGCGATTGCACCGGTTGATGTCCCCGGCTCCACGAGTGCCAATCTCCACTCGCTGCCTTTCTCTCGGTGCCCGCGCCCGATTTTCCCCCTCGACCAGTCGGTTCCCGACCCCGAATTCCCNTCCCCGGAGTGACCNCCGACCGTGTCTGACACCNCCCCAAGCCCCGACGCGATTCCGAGCTCCTTTTTCGGATACCTGCGATCATTCGGGCCGGGACTTGTCGTCGTGCTGACCTGGCTGGGAGCCGGCGATATCGTGGAAATGGGAACTGCAGGAGCCGACTTTGGGTATTCGTTAATGTGGGTCCTGGTCCTGGCCATCTCGATGAGATGGGTCATGGTTTCCGTGATTGCACGTTATCAATTGTGCAACCCACGCGGCGAACACCTCGTGGATGGCCTCTGCCGCCTCCACCGTGGCTACGCTCCCTTGTTGCTGGTGGCAGCCGTGTTGATGGGGCATCTCTACGGCGCTTACATGACTCGTGGNATCGGAGAAGCTTGTTTCAACGCNACCGGCATCGGCAGCGTCTGGATCTGGGCTGCAGCCTAGAACGCCCTGGCATTATTACTCGTGTTCCGACCAGCGCTACAGCGGGTCGAGGTCGTATTCAAGATTCTCCTGACACTGCTGTCGGTTGCGTTNCTCGGCTCCGCGATCATGGTCCAGCCACAGCCGGCAGAAATCGCCTCCGGGCTCATCTCCTTCGAACTGCCACACCAAACAGGCCAATACGGTCCATTGCTGGTCGCGATGGGAATGATCGGGGCAGTGGGCGGCTCGCTAATGAACCTGGTTTACCCATANTTCCTCGCCAACAAGGGATGGCGAGGCCCTCGNTTNCGGCGACTCCAGTTTTACGATTTCCTTTTGGCCATGGCCGTCATGCTGGTACTGGACCTCTCGATCTGGACCCTCGGCGCCGAAACACTTCACGACCAGGGCGGCACCATNGAAACAATGGACGACTTGCCATGGCTTCTCGGCACCCGACTCGGGCGGTTCGGAGAGCTGCTGTTTTACGCCGGAATTTTNGCGGCCGTGTTCACCTCTCTCATTGGTCACGCTCTCGGCCTGGGGATGCTGGCCAGTCATTCCTGGCTAAGACTGCGGTCGCCAAAGGCCAATCTCGCGGACACGGACTTCCGGACAACCCGGCTCTACCGGGGTGTCGCCACGTGGTGCTTGGTCTCTCCATTGATCTGGACGCTTCCGGGGATGCCAGACTTCGTTGCCATCACGCTGGTGGTCAACGCCCTCCAGGTGATATTGCTGCCGGTCATTTCCGGAGGACTCTGGATTTTGAGCACTCGAGCCGCCGACATCGGCATGGAATACAGGAACCGATGGTGGGAACACGGGGTTCTCGCGATNCTCCTCGCCCTGGCCATTTCGGGAGCCGGCGGCGCAATCACNTCGACCTACACCACCGTCGCTGAATGGGGCCNCTCCGCCCCCACCGCTTCACAACTCGAGGCTGCCAGCACCCTANAAAAAGANCTNCAGGCGACCGTCCTCCTCGACAACCANGGACATGCCCGATCAGTCGAACTCGGTGGAGGGCCACTCGACCAACATCACCTGGCCAAACTCCGCCAGCTCGACCACCTTACACACTTGGACCTCCACANGTCCAAAATCGCTGGCGCCGACCTGCGGTACCTGCAGAACCTTGTGGAGTTGCGGTTGCTGATTCTGCCTTTCGACGTGCCGCAAGCCGCCATCAATCGACTGGGCCACCATCTCCCTCAGTGCAAAATCGCCCGAGCGGCCCGGGCCTCCGCCCCCACCCACTAATCAAACCGCACGTCGTCACCCGAGCCTTGCAAAGGGCCGCAGTACAATTCGGACCGGCCTGGCTCTTGACCACCCCTCGGCGTCCCATCGTCAGCCCGCCGTTTCACCCGGCGCCGCAGCCCCGACTGGACACGCTCTACTCGTGTCGCAGCGCTTCAATGGGGTCCAATTGGGCGGCCTGTTTTGCGGGAAGATAGCCAAACGTGACACCAACGACGACGGAAATCGCGAAAGCCAGGATCACCGACCACATTTCAACTCGGGGTTGGATGTTTTGAATTTCCGCTGGAAGGCTGTTCCACAGGTCCGGGCTAAACCACTCAAACGCCGGCATGATGACATCGACAACGGGGTAACACATGAACCCACACACCACGCCCAACACCCCGCCAATGCCGGTCAAAACTGAGGCTTCTGCGAGAAACTGTAACTTGATGTCTCCCTGTGTGGCCCCAAGCGCCCGACGAATACCGATCTCCCGCGTCCGCTCGGTGACGGTCGCCAGCATGATATTCATGATTCCGATGCCACCGACCAGTAGTGATATTCCCGCAATCACCACCAACAGGATGTTGAACATCATCCGGGTCGTCCGAGCCTGTTTGAGCAACTCCATCGGAACGGTAATTGAGAAATCCGGATTCTTTTCGTCGTGCAATTCACGCAGAAGGACACGAATCAGGTCCGCCGTTTCCGGGACACGTTCGACATTGTTCACGGTCACCGTGATCTGGTTGATCTCGATCAATTCGCTCTCGAACGATTCGATCGACACCGGCACCTGATCACCGATACGCGACCGAAACGTCTCAAGTGGTATATAAACATCTTTGTTGTAGCTCCGGCCAGAGATGCTGTCTCCGATCGCCGCCGCATCCTGTTTCTTACCGGTCACTCCAACAATCCGATAAAAATCCTGGTCCAACCGTATCGTTTTACCAATCGGATTTTCGTACGGGAAAAGTTCCTTGGCTGTTCCATAGGCCAACACGGCCACGTTCGCCTTGTTCTCCGAGTCACCACGGCTCAAAAATCGGCCGTAATCAACCTCCAGGTGATTGATCTCCTGGTACTCCTTCATGACGCCCAGCAACTGGACATCGCAGGTTCGATCGAAGTAACGCACTTCCATCGACATTTCGCGCATCGGAACCGCGCGTTCGATCGTATTGATCACCAACGGAGAACTGGAGCCACCAGTCCTTGCAGTGATCCGTTCGAAATCAAGGCGGGTCAGGCCGTAGATTTTCACCCGCCCTGTATCAGCAGCCACCGCCGGAGGCTTCGACCGGATGATGATGTTTGTGGCACCGTACTCTTTGATCAACTGCTGCGCCTGGTAACTGACGCCCTCTCCCAGGGCAACCAGCCAAATCACGGCGGTGACACCAATCAACACCCCAACGGCGGCTAGAACGCTGCGCAAAAAATGCAGGCGGAGACTCTTGAGAGCCTTATGCATTCGAGTGTATCCAATCCACACGCAGGCCTGTCACGACCTACTGGCCGCCCCGAGCCGCCTTGAAGGCTGCCAACATCTTGGCGAATTCGGCAGCATCCAGGAACCCGTCCTTGTCGGTGTCGGCGCCGTCAAAGGCGGCGTTCAATCCCGGAATCTCCGCCACCTCAGCCTTGGAGACCTTACCATCTCCATCTTTGTCCAGGCGTTTCAGGAAGCCACTAATCCCCGCGCAGGCCCCGGATCCGGATCGCTTGCCGCCACCTTTGCGTTTTGCACCGGCCTTCCCTTTCGCCTCAGCCGCGG
>PBOU01000145.1 GCA_002724415.1 Planctomycetaceae bacterium | reverse complement strand
CGTTGTAGTCCACCGTGCTGGAGAAGTAGTTCATGTGCATCACCTGGCTCCTGGCCTCGGCGCTGCCGTTCTTGTAGAGCAGCGGGTGGAGCGCGGTGGTCCCGGAGATCGGGACGATCGTCTTGAGGTACTCGCTCCCTATCGCAGCGGCCTCCCACTGCGTGGCGCCCTCGTAGGACTTGCCGTACAGGCCGACGTGGCCGTTGCTCCAGTTCTGGGAGCCTAGCCACTCGACAGCGTGGTGGATCCCGAGGCCCTCGCCGAGGCCGCGGTAGTCGAAGCACCCCGTGGACAGCTCGGTGCCGAAGACGCTGACCTGCGCGAAGGCGTAGCCGTGGGGGACGAAGTTGTGGAAGATGAACTCCCCCCGGCCGGCGCTAACGACGTTGGTCGGGCTCGACTCGTCCCCCGGCTGGCCGTACGAGAAGTAGGGGCTGATCACGGCTATCACGGGGACGGTCTCGCCCTCCAGCGTGTTGCTGGGGAGCCAGTACGACAGGTGGACGGTGGACACCTCGGGCCCGACGTCCCAGACCTCGCTGGTGTCCACCTCGATGAAGGCCTCCTGGACGCCGAGCGCCTCGTGCGGCCCGGGCTCGAGGAGGAAGGAGTAGGTGTGGTTCGTCTGCCAGTCCAGCGTGTGCCTATCCCATATCGACGGGTAGGACACGTCCCCCCCGTCCGAGGGACCGTCTTCCTTGATGGACGACAGGCACCCGGAGGTCGCTGCCAGCAGCATCAATCCAGTCAGCAGGATGGCCTGAGAGGGTGCTCGCACGTCCCCATGCATGTTGCCTCTGGGTATGGTGGTGTGCAATCAACCCCACTGCTCCCATGATCCTTGAGGCTTCGGAATGATGGATTTATTCGGCCTCCTGATGACGCCCTGGCATGAGAGCGGCGGCTGGCATGGTGCTCCTGCTCCTCATCCCGATGCCGCTGGCAGGGTGCCTGTCGGCGGAGGACGCCATCGAAGAGGGCCGCTACATCGACGATGAGAGCGAGCTGATCGATACCGAGGGCCCTGACTTCTGCGGCGATTTCGACGGCGATGGGAAGCCCGACTGCCCCCTGAGCGGGTATGTTCCGGAGACCAACCCGTGGTGGTGCAACTCAACTGGGATAGGGGGGCACCACGTGGATGTGGCGTACGAGGGGATGACCAAGGGGGAACTCGGCCCGGAATTGTGCGAGCCTCTCACGTACGAGCTGAAGGATGCCATAGAGTGGGCAATGCAGTGGCCCACCCTGGGCGATGCTGAGGATGCGGGCTACACGATGTCGGTGGGCTATACCAAGGGGATGGGCACCCACCACGTCATGCTGAACGGGTTCTCGATGGAAGACCCCGGATTCGATGCGCAAGACCCGAGGTTCCCGGGAACCAGGGTAGACGACCTGTTCGAGCATGACAAGCCGGAGTTCCTGATGTACGGGGGCGAGGAGAGGGACTCGGAGCTGGTCGGCTTCGCCTGGTTCGTCTATGCCCCAGCGGACTCCCCGCCCGAGGGCTTCACCGGGGACAACGACTGGTGGCATCGCCACGACTCCCTGTGCTTCCGAACCAGCGAGTTCCTGGTCATGGGGGAGAACCTAGACGAGGAGACGTGCGACGACAGGGGCGGGGTCAACGTCAACCTGGGGGAATACTGGATGGTCCACGCGTGGATCGTCAGGCCTTGGTTGGCCTATGATGATGTGTTCACCAACCACCACCCCTGCCTGCATGAAGAAGGCCCGGAGCAGGACCCCGATGCGGAATGCTGGGGCGAGAGCACGGAGCATGTCGGGCACGACATCTAGCTGGCGTCCTAGAGGATGCTCAGCATGTACAGGAATCCCAGGAATGAGTGGATGATGATCAGCACCCCCAGGAGGTCGCTAATCCTGCCATGCCTCTCCTTGGTTCCGCTGAAGGGCTCCCCAGACGCCTTCTTCGCCGTCGTGTCCCTGCCAAGCTTCCAGAGGTAGAGCATCAGGGACAGCCCCATTATTCCCGTGATGCCGTGGAAGCCCGGGACGAGGAAGCGCGTCGCATCCCCGTGGTCAATTACCCCCCTGGCCATGTTCGAGGCGAACGCCAGAGCCACGATCCCGATGCTGATGATGGCAATCCTGTCCCCCATGGACTCGTGCGCTGAAACCGCAGCGACCCTCTCCTCCCCCCTCAACAGGGTCGATTGGCCCCTCCATCCCCTCTGCCTGAAGAAGAGCCAAACCACTAGGACGGCCGCTACTGGATGGGCTAGCACCACCGCTGTCCGGACATAGTCCACGGGCCATTGGTCATTCGCCACGAATTAGATTTAACGGTTTGAAACGGCTACCCGTCCGAGAGCTTTGAGTCCAATGTCCACAATCCAACCACCGCGGCTGCAAACCATGCAACCTCGAGGATGAAAAATGCCCATTCGTCGATGAGGTAAGCGCGAACTGCCAGCAACCCCGAGCCAATCGCCATCAGCCCCAGATATGGCGCTGCCTTGCTGTGCAGGATGTCACGAGTCTCCATGAAGAAGGCACTCAGTATCAGCAGCATGCCAGCATAGGCGACCAACTCGCTGTGCGCCAGGTCGACAATTGCGTCGATCACGTCCAATCTAGTACCATCGAAAATATAGTCTTTCTTTCCCCGTTATTCGGCATACAGGAACGGTTATACGGATGCTCGGTATTTCCTCCTCATGCCAATAGCAAGGTACTGGGTCGTCAAGACTGGCGGCAACGAAGTTACGGAAGAAATGGTGAATGTCTGGAAGGAGCACTTCCTGGAATACGCAATGCAGAACGGATGCATGAGGGGCGCCCTGGTCGCCGATGGGGAGAGGGTCGTTGCGGGCACAATCTGGCCTGACATGGATACGATGAACTCGGTGATCGAGAGCGACCACTACTCCACGATAGGCGAGGCCGTGAGCGCTTCTTGGGGGGCCGGCGGGATCAACATAGCCGATGACGTGGAGTTGGTCTGCAACGGCGAGGTCCTAGCGATGATGGTCCCNGGCGGGCTCTGAANCCCTCCTCGGGAACCAGCCTCTGATGCCTGNGGGCGCTCAGGATATGAGGGTCGCGCCGGTCTCGGTGCGGACGATCAGCCCGTCCTTCAGGGTGTGGACGCCCATGACCGCCTCCCTGGTCCCGTCCGGGAAGTCCATCATGGAGTGCTCGACTAGGATCTCATCGTTCTCGTAGATGCACCTGGAGTCGTTGATGACCACCTTCTCGTTGGCCATCATCACCTTCAGCATCTCCACCATCTGGTCCCTGTACATCACAGTCCCGGACTGGTGCCTCACGAACTCGAAATCCGGGTGNAGCAGCTCCGAATATGCGCCCGCGTCCCTGTTCTCTGTTGCCTTTTCCATTTGTCCATACAATGCCATGGGCGTCGGGGGCCAGCCTGCGGTTTAACTGAGTCGATGCCCGACCTTCGCAACCAGGGGGGCCCTCAGAGGATGTTGTCAATCAGCTCGGAGATTTCCTGGCCCTTTCCGCAGTAGTAGCACCTGACCTCCAGCGGGTCCTGGCTGATNACTCTGAGCCTCTGCGGGAGCGGCTCCCTGTCGTTCTTGGTGATGCAGTTCGAGAAAGAGCACGATGCGATGTTGATTAGGTCGGATGGCAGGTCAACAACCAGCTTCTCCGCGACCGCGTGGTTCCTGATTATCGCGATGCTCGCTGCCGGCGCTATCAGGGCCAGCCTGTCCAGCTCCTCCTGGCTCAGCTCCCTGTCCTCGATCTTGAGGACGTCCTTGCGCCCGACCTTGTCGCTGGGCACGTTCATGACCAGGGAAACCGGGGTCGACCTCGAAACGTCGATCCTTAGCATCCGGATCACCATGAGCGCGTTCCCAGACGGTATGTGGTCCACCACAGTCCCGTTTTTTATGGCGGTGACCCTCCTCATCTCNGACATCAGCCCACCTCCTCCGGAACTTCGACGCCAAGGCTCCTGCAGAGCAGGGCCATCCTGGTCGGGACCCCGTTGAACGCCTGCTGGAAGTAGAACGCGTGGTCGGTCGAGTCGACGCTCGGGTCGATCTCGTCCACCCTGGGCAGNGGGTGCATCACCACCATGCCCTTCTTCGCACCCGTGAGGTCGGAGGCACTGAGCTTGTAGATGCCNGCCACCTTGGCGTACTCGTCCTCGTCAGGGAACCTCTCCTTCTGGATCCTGGTCATGTAGATCACGTCGGCATTGGGTATCTGCTCGATCAGGGTCTCGGTCTCTACGACCTCTGCGCCATGCGACCTCAGGTCCGAAACGATCTCGTCCGGCATCCTCAGGGATGGCGGCGAGACCAGCGTCAGGCTCACCCCGAACCTGACAAGGGCGTGAGACAGGCTGTGCACTGTCCGCCCATACCGGAGGTCCCCCACCAGGACGACGTTGAGNCCCTCCATGGAGCCGTGGGCCTGGCGGATGGTAAGCAGGTCGAGCATGGTCTGNGTGGGGTGGTTGCCCGCCCCGTCCCCGGCATTGAGGATGGGTATGGAGACCGCATCTGCGCTGTATTGAGCCGCTCCCTGCCTAGGGTGCCTGATCGCTGCGACGTCGGCGTAGCCATCGATCATCTGCATCGTGTCGAACAGGGTCTCGCCCTTCGAGACCGAGGTCCCGATCGAGCTGAAATTCATGACCGAGCCGCCCAGCCTCTTCATGGCCGTCTCGAATGACATCCGGGTCCTGGTGGAGTTCTCGAAGAACATGTTCGCGAGCACTTTGCCTTCCAGCAGGGGCAGGTGGACGTCCCCCCTGGCGACGGGTACGAGCCTCTCAGCGACCACCAGAACGGAGTCAATCTCTTCGTTGGTGAGGTCGTCCATCGTCACTAGGTCGCCCATGGGTCTCTGCTTCTCGCGGCAGCGGTCCTCTCATATGCCTTGTCATTGCATAATCAGGTCGTTTTGCCCATACCGGCGTCTTGATGAGTGACCCTCTGTCCCCGGACTCCGATGATAATCAGCCGAACACCGCTCAGAGTCTCCTTCTGCGGCGGCGGGACCGATATCGACGGTTTCTCGATGGCCAACCCAAACGGCGGCAGAGTAGTCTCGCTGGCAATCGACAGGTACGTTTACGTGACCATAAACAAGAGATTCGACGACAGCATCAGGGTTTCCTACTCGTCTGCGGAGAACGTCGACTCGGTCGATGACGTTCAGCACGACCTGGTCAGGGAGGCAATGAGGCTAACCGGGCTGGAGTCCGGAGTCGAGGTGGNCACNATCGCGGACATCCCGGGNCGNGGCACCGGACTGGGNTCCTCTTCCTCCGTCACCGTGGGGCTCCTNAACGCAATGCACGCATTCAACGGACACGAGGCGTCCAAGGAGCAACTNGCAGAGGAGGCTTGCAGGATNGAGATAGACGTGCTGGGGGCCCCGATAGGCNGGCAGGACCAGTACGCAGCCTCCTTCGGGGGNNTCAACTCGATATCGTTCAGCACCGAGGGGGTCTCCGTNTCCCCAATCCCGGTCGGAGGCGGCAGGGCCGAAGAGATCTCGGAGAAATTCAGCCTAGTGTACACCGGACTGACCCGGAGCGCGAGCGAGGTCCTCTCGGGAAGCCCAGAAGACCCAGACGAGAGGCAGAGCAGGCTCATTGAGATCAGGTCCCAGGCCGACGATGCGGCCAGGATGGTCGAGGACGGGGACCTCGACTCCCTTGGTTCCCTACTCAACGATGCTTGGGTCTCGAAGAGGGCCACATCGGCAAGCGTTAGCAACGAGACGATCGACGACCTGTACGATCGCGTGATGGGTATCGGAGCCAAGGGCGCCAAACTTCTGGGTGCGGGTGCAGGCGGGTTCCTGCTCGTTTATGGCGACGAGGGATTGAGGGGGGAGCTGTCACGGCAGCTGCCTGCCGAGAACCGAATCATCCCCCTGGGGGTCGACTCGTCGGGGTCCGTGATAGTTCACCGGACCGGGCCATAGGTGTTTGAAATGCCCTCCAGATCAGGCAGCAAGGCTATCGCGGCTCTGGTCTCGGTGATTTTGCTATCGATGCCCAATAGCGCCTGGTCGTTCGAAGAACTCCCCCAGGATTCGGGGTACTCCAGCGAGCAGGCGCCATCGGTGATCCAGGGGAGCTCCTTCCTGAACTTCAGCGAACCCATCTCCGAGAACTCGATAATCAACGCCTCGTGGTTTGCCGAGATCACTGTGCTGGAGAGCTATGGCACTGGTCTTCTGGGCAACAGGTCGCTCGGGCTGCTCGGGCAGATAGACTCGGAGATCGGCGACTCGGACGGCTGGGTCGACTCTGACGAGGCCTCGGCCTTCGCGGAGATTGTCGCCTCGGCTAGGAACTGGACGGACGGCCAACTTGGTGGCTGCTGCAGTGTGGACTACTCCCCGATGGAGGCGAACGAAGGAGTCCTTGTCATCGTGACCCCCCCTGAGGAGGGTCCCGTAAACAGGACAAACGGCTCATGGGGGTGGGTTGAGATGGCGAACCTTTCCGGGGAGACCGACCACAGGACGATGCGGCTGGTCGACCTTCCAAGGGTAGGCGCCATGGTGGAGGAGGTCCCGATGAGGGTCGGCCTGCCCGATGGTTGGGAGGTGAAGTACAGCCCCATGTTCGAGATCATCGGGGGGGATCCCAACGGCTTCACAGTGAACCGCTCCATGGCCCCAGTGGCTTTCGACATCAGGATCACCATCGGACAGAACGGCCCCCCGACGATATCCGCATCCAGGTTCCCCAATACGGAAATCTACTCCACACTGGACATATCATCCTCCTTCTCGGCCGCTTGCTCGGACAACCCGCTTGAGACTCCGAGCATCAATTGGAGCGTTAGCAGGGAAGGCCTGGAGGTCGCCGCCTACGAGAGCCACTGGATCGAGGTGACGCCCTCTGAGCTAGGATTCTCGCACGGAGAGACCATGACCGTGAAGGCAACGTGCTACGACTTCCACGGCGCCACGACCGATTGGACCGATTCCACGATCGTGGACGGGATAGCGCCAGTCTGGCAGGGCACAATCTCCGTGGATGGCGCCAATGAGCGCGTCTTGGACCCAGACGAGGGAGTCATAGAGGTTCTAGCAGGGAGCCTGCTGGAGTTCGAGATCAACAGCTCTGACGGCTCGACGCTCCCGATCTTCCTGGAGATGTTCACAAACCTCTCCGAGGGATGGCGTCAGTTCGGGAACACAATCCAGACGTTCCAATTCACTGCGATCCAGGGAGCCGGCGTCAATGGGGCGGACATGTCGATATCCGACAGGCACAAGGCGAGGAACCCGACTGAGATCCTGGTCGCTTTGGTGGTTACCGACGATGCCGGAAACTCGGTGATGGACGAGTGGACCGTCAGGGTGATGGACTCCAACCCCCCCACAGTCATTCCTCGGTTATTCTTGGAATCTACAGAGGTGGAACTGGACGATGGCGCCCACGAGGGCGACAACCTGAGCCTGGACCTATCGCACTCATACGACGATCTGGACGCCATAGTGGATGTAACCTGGTCCGTCTGGGTCAACGACGATGAAGTGCAGCTGGGGGAAGGCTGGTCCGTTTCCGACCCGATCCCCCTCCCTCCAATGCCGATGGGGCCCAACGAAATCAGGGTGAACGCAACCGACTCCAAGGGAAACGGATTGTCCGAGACCGTGCAACTCATGGTTCTCCCCATGCGGGGTGCGCAGATCAGCGTCCTCGAGGCTTCCCTTTCGCAGGGCAGCGGTCCTGACGGGCTCGCAACGCTCTCCGTGGTCGTCCAGAACGATGGTTCCAGCAACGCCTTCGCGAGGGTATGCCTTTCCGATGTCTGCGGGCGTTGGACGGAGCAGTCCTTCTCCGCCACGCTTGAGGCCGGGCCCGCGCAAGAGACGATAGAGTTCCAGTTCGAGGCAGACGAAGCCAACATCGAGGAACTCTACCTGCACTGGGATAGCGCATCCGCAGGTACCTACGGGCACATACCAATAGAGGTCTCAATCGAGGAGGAAGGCGGCAGCCAGACACTACTGGTCGGCTTGATCGTGATCACGGCAATGGCCTCGATGGGGTACTACCTGACCAAGGTCAAGAAACCGGAGTAACACGACTCTCCGTGCGCTCGCCTGACCACATACATATTGACCCCCAGGAGCATTCGGGTGGCATGGTGATGCTCCCTGACTACCCCGACAGGGTGATCGCGGCGCATCGAACCAGGGTGGAAAGGGCAGCGCTGGCGTGCCAAATGGCACTGATCGGCATGGGCGCCTGGTGGCTGTTCGAGTCCTTCGATAGCGAATCCGGCCTGCTGTTCGGCTACGGGCCCGTGGCGATACTCTTCGGAGCGGCCCTCCTCCTTCCCGACCTGGTGGACTTCGGCCCAGTGCAGAGGACCAGGGTCTCCACCGCCTGCTGCATCGCCTGGCCCCCGATGATCGCCATAGCCGAGGTGAGCAGGAACGACGGGGGCAACCTCTGGGGCGCCGCGTCCCTGGCATTCGTGGCGGCGGTCCTGCTTTCGATATCTCGCAATATCCTCAACTCCGACGTCAACTCTAGGAGGTGGAGGGGGATGAGCACCACCCTCGGCTTCGGCTTGGCAGTCCCAGTGGTGCTGTCCGACTCCAACCCAGAGTCGTGGATGATAATCGGCGCCCTGTTCCTGGTATCCGCGGTCCCACCCATTCTCTCTAGGGACGGATTGGAGGGGGACAGGCAGGACTTCTTCGCCAGCCTGAAGAGGGCGGAGAGGAGGATACTGGACATGCAGTCGGGGAACACCATGCTTCAGCAGCCAAACTCACTCCTGAAGGCTGCCCGCGAGGAGGGCAGGAAGGACCCGGCGAGGGGGCTCCATCTGATTTCCGAGGCGGAGAGGGAGGCTGACAGGATCATGTCGTTCATGGCGGACCTGGCCGAGATCAGGGACCAGACGGAATCTGTGCTGACCAGGGCAGAGGGCATCACCGGATCACCAGGGGCTGCCAGGAGGGCATTAGATGCTGGAGTCGAGGAGATGGATAGGGGTTCCCTCAGAGCAGCAGAGCAGAAATTCAGGGAGGCCAGGTCAAAGGCGGAGAACGTGGAGTCTCACTGGGAGGCCGCCAATCAGGCGATCGCAGATGCAGAGGAGGCCATAGGATCCGAGGAGGGACACATCATTGACAGCATCCGCTCAACCCTGGAGGAAGCCAGGAAGGCGATGGACGACGAGGACCCCGAGAAGGCCCTCGCCCTGGTCTCGGAAATACCCTCCCAGATGGGTGACGTCGAGGACCTCATGTCAAAGGCCGCCAGCTCGATAGAAGACGCGGAGAGCGCCGTCATATCCTCGGATGAATCCCAGAGGGAAGACTCCGAAGCCAGGCTCCAGGAGGCTAAGGAAGCCCTGCAGTCAGGAAACGCGTCCCTCGCAATCGGTCTCGCTGACGGGGTGACGAGGAGGCTCCGCAGGACGGGCGACGCGAAGAGCTCCGTCCAGAGGTCCCTCAGGCAGAAGAAGAAGATCGAGGAGGACATGCCATCGGGGGAGGCCAGGTCCGGCTGGATGGACAGGCTCGAGGAAGTGGAGTCGCTGGCTAGCTCGGGGAGCTGGCTGGAGGCCGACGAATCGCTGAGAAGCCTCATCTCGGACCTGGAAAGCCTATCCGCTCGCAGGGAGGAGTCCCGTGAGATGCTGGAGTTCCTGCAAGATGACTGGAAAACCCTCAGGAGGAGGCTCGACTCGTCCGGGGTAGGTCCCGACACCCCTGACCGGATCGCCGCCGAGAGGGTTCTCGCCGAGGCGGAGGGAGCATTGTCGGAGGGCAGGATAGACTCCTGCCTGGAGCACCTGGGGGAGGCCGACTCCAAGATGGAAGCCCTGAGGCGGTTGGTCTAGGGGGAAAACCACCACCACCGTGGCGCTCAATTACCCCCACCAACTCCCCGTGGCCCAGCGGACATGGTCTAGTGGTTATGACAGCAGGTTCCCAACCTGCTAACCCGGGTTCAACTCCCGGTGTTCGCACCATACGCCCGAAATCGCGACGACTCATCCATCGATCAAGCAGGCAATTCGTTTAAATCGCAGATGACGATGATTGACCTTCATGGACCAAGCACTGGACATGCAGGTAGCCGCGCTGATTTTCTTGGGCGGCACAAGAAGCCTCGTCACCAGTGGGCACGCTGGTGGCGTTGATATGACGAGCGAAGATGGGGAGGTCACGGATGACCCGGAGCCACACATCCCGACTCCCGGGCCGCTTTCCCACACCCGTCCGCCGACGCCGCTTACCCTGTGATGCCTGGAAATAGGAAACTTACATTCAAAAGACAAACTCGGGAGGACACGACATGGAACGGAAAGCAACGACCTCATTCCTTATGCTGGTACTCCTGCTCGCCCCAGGATGCCTCGAGACCGTCGAAGAAGTGATCGAGGACATAGACAGGACGTTCGACGCCCTCCAAGGGGACTACCCGAAGCTGGAACTCCCGGAGAGGACCCGCTCGACCCCCGAACTGCAGACCTACGATGCCTGCGACTCACTGCTGGCGGACCTCAAGACCGCCCTCCGCGACGAGATGATGGTCAACCTGGACCAGCAGAGCTACTGGCACTGGGTCACTGAACCTGTGATGTTCAGGGGAGGGTTGGCGTTCGACGACGGGATGCCAGAGATGGCGCTCGACGGAGATGTGGCAACAGTATCCGAAGAGTCCTCTGGCAGCGCCCCGGACTCGGGCTCCAGGGAGGGGGAGTACTCAGGCACCAACAACCAGGAGTCTGGGGTCGACGAGGCCGACTTCCTGAAGACGGACGGCCATCACATCTACATGCTAAACGGGCAACTCCTGGTCATAATGGGCGTCCCTGAGTTCGGGAACCTGACCCTCGAGTCGAACCTGACCATTGAGGGCAACCCATCGCAGATGATGATCGAGGGGGACCGGCTTGTGATCTCCTCTTCGATATACTACTGGTCCCTGGATCCAGAGAGCGGGCTGAGGGATCTGATGGCCACCGAGGTGGAGGATGGAGACTACCACTACACGAGGGTCCAGAACCTCGTCAAGTACACCGTAGTCGACATCTCGGACCGCTCCTCCCCCGTCGTGGAGAGGGAGCTCTACATCGAGGGCAACTACCACACGGCAAGGATGGTGGACGGTACAGTCCGCTCTGTGACCCACCTCTGGACCTACTTCGACGATATCAGGAGCTGGGTCGAACTCCCCTCCGACTACTGGTCCGAGGACGACCTCGACAAGAGGATGGACATCTGGAACGAAAGCGTCAACCAGACCATCCAGGACAACGAGGCTGCGATCTCCGCACTCACTCTGGAGGACTTCGTCCCCCAGATCCACGAGTTAAGGGGCGGCGAACTCCTAACACACCCCCTCACCAGGGAAGGATGCACCGAGTTCTCGGCCAGCGCCGACAGCGCAGGCAGGGGCTTCACATCGATCATCACAATGAAGATGCTAGGGGACGACACCTCGATGGAGGTCGACCACATCACCTCATCCTGGGCGCACGTATACTCCTCCAAGGACACGCTCGTGCTCGCTGAGCCTGCCAACGACTGGTGGTGGTTCTGGCGCAACTCCGACTGGGAGGAAGCCACAAACATCCACTCCTTCGACATCAGCGACGCCAACCACACTACTTACGTGGCATCAGGCCGAGTGGACGGGTCGGTCCAGGACCAGTTCTCCATCAGCGAGCACGACGGAGCGATCAGAGTCGCCTCCACTTCCAACAACTGGTGGATGTGGTGGAGGTTGGCGGAGGTCGACGAGAACGGTGACCCCGTCTGGAACGGCCCCACCAACCAGGTCACGATCCTGAAGGACGACGGCGAGGGGCAGCTCGATCAGACCGGATACGTAGGCGACATCGCCGAGGGCGAGACGATCTGGAGCGCTAGGTTCGTCGGAGACAGGGGCTATCTGGTGACCTTCATGAACATCGACCCGCTTTGGGTCCTGGATCTCTCCGATCCAACCAATCCCATAGTGCTCGGAGAGCTTGAGGTCCCAGGGGTCTCCACCTACATCCATCCCGTGAACGAGGACTACCTGCTGACGATAGGCATAGCAGGTGGCGAGGACGGGTTCGGGCTGGACTGGTCCACCACCCAGGTTTCACTATTCGACGTAAGCGACACCAGCAAGCCCACTCTTGCAGACTCCCTACCCCTCACTCCCGCTTACACCGACTCCAACTGCGAGGAGATCAGGACCTGCGGGTGGTCATGGTCCTACTCCGAGGCCACGTACGAGCACAAGGCATTCACCTTCTGGGCACCCGAGTCAATGCTCGCAGTCCCCCTCTCCACGCACAGGTACGTGACAGACGTGCAGATTATCGAGGGAAGGGAGTACCCCTACCACGGATACGAGTTCGTCTCGATGCTGAAGATGGTAAACGTCGACATCGAGAACGGGAGCCTCAGCACGCACGGCGATGTTGAGCACTCCGGCTTCTACAACGAAGAGGGCCTCTCCTACTGGTGGTCCGGATCCACCAACATCCGCAGGTCGATATTCATGGGGGACTACATCT
>PBOU01000011.1 GCA_002724415.1 Planctomycetaceae bacterium | reverse complement strand
CCCTGGTTGCCGGCCAGCGTGTCGTGGGATCCCTGGCCGTTGATCTGATCGTCCCCGTCACCACCCAGGACGATGTCCCGACCGCCACCACCGGCGAGTTCGTCGTTGCCATCGCCGCCCAGGATGGTGTCATCCTGGCCACCGCCGTTGACGACATCGTCACCATCGTGCCCCGACAGCCCGTCAAAACCATCGCCGCCATTGATCGTGTCGTCACCGTCGCCGCCGTTGAGAATATCGTCACCCTGTGACCCCTCGAGCAGGTCATGCCCGTGGCCACCACCGATGGTGTCGTCCCCGTAGTTTCCGTAGAGGCGATCGTCGTTGAGTCCACCGTTGAGGTAATCATCTCCGGTGCCACCATACAGGCTGTCCTGGCCGGCATCGCCCAGCAACGAATCGTCGTCCTGGCTTCCGGTCAACGCGTCGTCACCTTCTCCACCAGAGAGGGTATCGCGGCCAAACCCACCGGTGAGCACATCGAAACCAGCATTGCCCGAGAGGTCGTCGTGACCATTGCCACCATCCAGTGAATCATTTCCGTCGCCGCCGACGATCACGTCGTCGTCATTTCCGCCATCGAGATCGTCGTCACCGTCGCCACCGATGATGGTGTCGTTGCCACGACCACCGTCCACATCGTCGTCACCCAGGCCAGCCCACACGGTGTCCGCGCCGAGACTTCCGGTGATCGTGTCGTTCGCGTCACCGCCGTCCAATCGCAGCCGCACCTGGTCAATATGAACTCCGGCAGCCGAGATCGTATCACGGCCTCCTTCGCCGTTGATCACAAGCAACGTGCTCGTCACGTCATCCAGGGCCCCAACAACCAGTTGGTCATTTCCATCACCGGCCAGGATGTCCGTTCGCCAGATCGTCTTTGAAATGGTCACCGTGTTGACGCCATCCGCAATCGTCAGCTTGGGACGGTTGCTGCTGGTCTTGCTAGCCGACAGCGAATCAGCCGCCCCACTTCCCAGTGCCTCGACCCGGGCAGAACCAGCCGAGTTGTTCATGACATCCGACCCGTTGCCGATCCGCCACCGCAACACGTCGTCTCCATCGTTTCCATCCAGGGTGTCGCTGGCTCCCTGGCCGTCGAGCGTATCGTCACCGGCATCGCCGTAGAGCTTGTCCGAGCCACTGCCGCCCAACAATGTGTCGTTGTCGCGGCCACCCCGCAGGATGTCGTTGCCACTACCAGCGTTGACGTAGTCGGATCCTCCCAGACCACTCCCACTGTCCGCACCGGATCCTCCCTTGAGAACATCCGCCGCGCTGCCGCCCCACATCGTGTCGTCACCCGATCCACCCAGCAGAGTGTCGCCGGTCGCACTGGAGGTCGCCAACGGACTGAAATCCACTTTCGTGATGAACAATTCGTACTCGCCGGTGGCGGAAGTCGCGACCGCATTGTCATCCGAACCAATAGCTGTCAGGCCATAGGAAGGCGGTGCGTTGGGTGTCAGGTTCAATGTCCGGTCAATGACCACGTCGCCCCGGTCGAAAATCTCGATCCGGTCCTCTCCGGGAGCTCCGCCCAGCCAGACCTGTCCCGAGAACGCACCCACGGCGTCCATGTTGGCGCTCATGCTGCTCGCCGGAGTGTAAGACAATGTCGACTGACCTATCGTGGGACTAGAGAGGTCAGGATCGATTTCGTGAACCGACTGTCCGGCGGAATCCAGCAACAGCAATCGGGCCACCGGGCTGGATGGAGCAATCATCGCCAGGCCACCGGTGATGTCGGTGAACGTCCCGGCAGNNTTNGGNCCAGCTCCATTCCCGANAACACTCACTGGCCCNTCNCCGGTTCCGACAAGGTTNATANACCTNATGGCNNNTGNTTCTGGNACAACANCCAGGATCTCCGGNGAATCNAAGATCTGGGGAACTGGCGGATTGGCATTCGGATTTCCGGCTTGGCCCGGNACAGTTTCAGCATCGATGTCAAGAATGAAGACCTCGCCATCGGCGTAGGCCAAGCCATCGTAAGCTTGAGTCACAAATCCAAGGTTGGACAAATCGACGACGTTACCAGCCACTTGTCCAGTTCTGGCGTTGATTTGATACAACTGGTTGCTGCTGCCCATGAAGAAAAGTCGCTCACCAGCCGCATCAAACGTGAGAGCCGCACGCCCGGAACTCGTTTCGCCGGCGGGCAAATCAAGACGGTTCAGTTCCACTCCGGTCGTCGCATCCAGTTCGACAATCTGGTTGCTGCCATCGGTGGGCAAAATGAACACGCCAAAGGCGTCCGGCTCCATGAGTTCAACGTAATACGTGTCGGTCGGATTGCCCGTCACTGGCAACGTGAGATTCAAGATCACGGGATCGACAGCTGCCAGGCCACTGCCGTCATTGAAACCGTTGTTCACCGCCAGGTCCGACGCGGACGTGCCACTGGTGTGGTACGGCAAGACCGCTCCACTGGAATCGTAAACGCGGACGATCGTATCGATCGGAGTGTCAATCCGCGTGAGCCAGTCGGAAAGAACTTCAATCGAAACCACCTGCCCACCGGCACCTTCGAAAGAGTACACATCGACTTCACCCGCGGCACCGATCTGGCCGCCGATCACAGCAGCAGCCTCGACGTTGAGTGATCGACCGGCGTTGGCTCCGGTCTCAACCGTCGTGGGAACCGAGAGTCCACGCAGGGTCACCGCNTGGGCGCCTCCGGGTGTCAGCGAATCGTGNGCACCNACCTGNTCGGAAACAAACAAACCCGTCTCGTTGAAAGCCAGCTTGATCGCCGAACGTTCACTAAGAAACAAGTCGGCTGTGACGTCGAAGTTGGCGGCCCCCAACAGGCCGTTGGACGNCATGAGGTGGTCGGCCGTCTCTACGGCGTTCATCGGCCCTGGAAATGCCGGACTGAAGGACGACGCCCCCGGAGGATCGGTGATCCCGACCGCACCCGAGATGGGTCCAAACGCATCGACATCCCGGAGCCCCAGCAGGTGCCCCAGTTCATGTGCGGTGGCGTAGGCGCTGGCTGCGACGATGTTGTAACTGGTGGACGCGGGCTGGCCGGCACCATCCAGCAGGCCAGCGGGCCCCAGCACATCGACCGAAACATCGCCACCCAGGTCGACGTTACGGAAATCGTACGCGCTCGCTTCTGCCGCGCCGCCCAGTCCCGGACCGATTCCCGGAACAGCCTTGTTGTAGGCCACCGTGATGTAAGCCCCGTCCTGCANATACAGGTCGTTCGTGTCAGGAGCCGACGCGGTAAAACTGAGATCAAATGCCGCAAAATCTTCCTCCAGCCGCGTCTGGATCGCCAACCGTTCCGACGCGGTGTAGACGTGCTCTGTCAGGGGATCGGTGTGACTGTCAAAATCGAGGCGGACGATCTGCTGTTGAAANCCCCTCAACAGATCATGGCTGCTGCCTCCATCCAGCTTGTCCAGGCCGTGGCCGCCGACCAGGGTGTCGCGGCCTCCCTGGCCCTTCAGATTGTCATCGCCCAGGTTACCGAGCAACGTGTCGCGACCAGCCCCGCCGAGCAACGTGTCGTCACCGGTGATCGTTCCACTGTTGTCGTCATCACCGTCGATGAAGTCGTTGCCCCAGTGACCGTTGAGTCGGTCATCACCACCGTTGCCCTGGATCGTGTCGTTGTACCCGTGTCCATTGACCGTGTCGGCGTCAGCTCCACCTTCCATGTGGTCATGGCCGGACCCGCCATGAATCACGTCCATCCCGGACTCACCGTACAATTCGTCGTGACCACTTTTGCCGTTGATCCAGTCGTCACCCATTCCGCCACGCAACGTNTCGTCGCCGTGACCTCCGGTGATCGAATCGCCCGGCCCCACCAGTTCGTCTCCGCCGGTNACCAGGTCNTGACCGTTACCAGCATCGATCGTGTCNGCNCCNTCCATTCCGTTGATCACGTCGTTTCCGTCACCACCGTTGATCACGTCCCCGGCAGATCCNCCGNTGACCGTGTCGTCNCCATCACCGGCATCGACNGTCGCNGAGGCGGTTCCCACCGTGATCACGTCCTNNCCATCNCCNNCGNNAATGACATCGGTGAAGTTGATGGTGCCCGTGATTGTGTCGTGGCCGTTGCCTCCCTCGATCGTGACACTGGTCAAACTCGTGAACACGGTGGTATCCACACCACCCATTCCCTGTGCATCACCCAGGTCGATCGTGTTTCCCGAATCACCACCACGGACCAGGATCGTCTGAACGGTGTCGGCATCCAGAACGCCGATACTGGTGTCCGGAACNTAATTGATCGACCCNCCCAACGGAGTCCCGACCAATATCTCGACACGGCCACCGACGAACTGATTTTCACGGATCACGATGGCATCGTCAGCATCGGAGACAACCGTCAGATCACCGTTGAAGAACAACGACGTGACAGACAACAGCGTCCGGTCCTCGAGCACTTCAGCGACCCTCGCGGACGGGGGTGCCCCGTGGCTTCTTCGTCCTGTAAAGGAATGACCAGCACCGCGTCGCGAATTTCGCGAACGCTGCCAGCGAGTTGTCAGGCTGTCGATCCAAGATGTAATTCTCACGGCTCGCACTCCATGGGCCCGTAAAACTAGGCCACTAAGCCCGGACTCGGAGGACCAGGCAAGGACTAACGATATCCCTCAAATCTAGGCCGCAGAGGGGGACCAAAAGGAAGACCAGTTCTCCCCGGCCAGTTTTTTCCGCGCGATTGTGACGATTGGNCCCGGTGGGAGCAGTCATTCGGATTGTGAGAACTCGTGAAGATGGATCCACCAAAAGCGGGGTACTTGGAGGGAGGAATCTGATTGCGAACGGTCTTGGCGTCTCCCTACCATGGAGTATCTGGGCAACCAGTAGTGACCAAGCCCTTTGGGCGAACTGCAAAAGAGATCACGGACAATTCGCCCCACGAGGGCGAGGAGCCACCATGAGACTGACTTCCTGGATCGACTCACTTCGACACCGCCTCAGCCACAGTGCGACGCGACGCAAACGCCGCATCGCTTCCGGCCCGGCTGAACGCCTCGAAGACCGGACCCTGTTATCGGCCAGCACGGTGTGGGCCAACGGAACGCTGTCCGTCTCAGCCACCGCCGGAGAGGCCATTTCGGTTTCGACCGACTCAACGTCCAGCGTCGTGGTTTCGATTGACGGAACCAACGACGACAGCCTGCCGGTGATACCCGCCGGGTTGGTCGAACGCATCGAAATCAACGGGGGTGACGGCGACAACCTCATCAATCTCGTTGACGTCCGAGCGGCACTGTTCAGTTTCGTCGATTCATCCACCGGCGAGACCCTGCCGATCGTGATCAACGGCGGTGATGGCCACGACACGATCACCGGCAGTACCGATCTCGACGACGTGATCAGTGGTGGCAACGGTGACGACGTGATCAACGGCGGTGACGGAAACAACCAACTCGACGGAGGAGACGGCAACGACAGCCTGGCCGCCGGCGACGGTGACGATGTCCTGATCGGCGAAGACGGCCAGGACACCCTGATGGGCCAGGCCGGCATGGACACGCTCGACGGTGGAAACGGCAACGACAGCCTGCTCGGCCATGAAGGATCGGACAGCATCGACGGGGGGCACGGCAATGACACGATCTATGGTGGTGACGACAACGACTTGCTGAACGGCAATGACGGCCGCGACTCGATCTCCGGCGGAACCGGCGACGACAGTCTCACCGGCGGCATCCAGGCCGACACGTTGCTGGGCGGCGGTGGCGATGACACGCTCCTGGGCAACGACGGGAATGACCACCTCGAGGGAGGCACCGAGGACGANNTGCTGGTCGGNGGNCACAACCAGGACACGNTNCTGGGCCAGGACGGCAACGACAAGCTCAATGGACAGCGGCACAACGACTCGATGCTCGGTGGACGCGGAGACGACACCATCCTCGGCGGTCATGGCAGTGACTACCTTCGAGGTAACGAGGACGACGACCGACTCAAGGGACAGGGTGGAAACGACACCATCATTGGCCGTTCCGGAAACGACTACCTCCAGGGCGACACCGGCCGCGACCTACTGGATGCCAGCCAACCGGTGCTCACGATTGACAACGTGNGNATNGAGNCCGANGGNGACACGGGNCANCAGTTGGCCACNTTCACNGTCACNCTGGTNGGCGAAGCCCTNGNNGGCGTGTCNGTNGACTACGCCACGGNCGATGGCACCGCGGTNGCCGGNGCNGATTACACNGCCGTNACCGGCACCTTGANNTGGACAAGCGCGGGCGANCAGACCATCAGTGTCGCCNTCCTNGGNGACACGATNGACGANTCGGACGANGAGAACTTCTTNGTCAACCTCGCCAATCCGGTGGGNGCCTTGCTNTACGACAACCTTGGNGAAGCNCGNATCGTTGACGACGACGATCCGCCACCGGCCGGATTTGGGCCCGCCGTGTGCAGCGGGGGTGCGGTGATCGGGACCACCGCACCGCTGGGAATCGGCTCCGGTGACGCGTCGCTGGCCATCACCAGCATCACCGCAGACGGAGGAATGCACCCGTTGGACGCGGTCTACGACCCGATCGGTGCCACCAATTCCGCCACCACGGTGTTTCGGTCTTACATTGCCTACCGGAGCGGAACCACGGGCCCCCGAACGACGCTCGACGCTGGCACGGCTCAGATGATTGGCGACACCACACAGGTGGAAACCAATTTCGTCCAGGACGGACTCGACATGCAACTCTGCCAGCAGGTGCGGCCGTTGCTGGACGCCTCCGGTGCCGTCCAGGGGGCGTTGCTCGCGCAGACTCTCCAAGTCATCAACCCTGGCACAACCAGTGCCAACTTCGAGCTGGTTCGCTACCTCGACGGTGATCTCGATTTCGACGGTTCACTGATCGACGGCGGTGGTCGAATTGTCACGCCGACCGGCGTCGAAATTCTCTTCGAAACCGACAGTGGTGGCAGTGGAACCACCGACACCACATTTGTCGGCATCACCTCTGTCGGCGGAACCACTCCAACAACCGATCGCTGGGAACTGGACGACTACCCCAGCCTGACGTTCGACATTCTCGCCGGAAGTGCATTGACCGACAGTATCTACCAGGACAATGACGGCGACATGTTCGTCGACTCGGGACTCGAGTACGACATCGAACTGGGACTGCGCAACACGTTCGATCTGGCACCCGGCGCCATCACCGAGTACACCACTCACACGCTGTTCGGATCGGGGGCACCGGCCGACGTGACACCTCCGTCACCTCCCGCGCCGCCCCCCTCGCCGCCGCCGCTGTCCGGGACATCGGGCCAGGGCGACACGCTCAACGGTGGAAATGGCAACGACACGTTGCTGGGCAGCGAGATGGGTGATGTCATGCGTGGAGGCATCGCGAAAGACCTGATCCTTGGCAACGGTGGCGACGACACGATCCTGGGCCAGGGAGGTCGCGACACGATCGATGGTGGCGAGGGCAACGACGAAATCCACGGCAACACCGGAAACGACAGTGTCACCGGTGGAGCCGGAGACGACCACCTGGTCTGGAGTCCCGGTGAAGCCAACGACACTCCCAGCGGTGGAGCCGGTTTCGACACGCTCGAAATCGAGGGCAGTTCTGGCGACGACTCCTACACGATCCGGAAAACATCCGGTGGTGGTGCCAAGGCCCAGATCACCAATGGCAGCCACACGCTGACACTCGGGTCATCCGTCGAGGTCATCACACTGACGATGGGTGACGGCAACGACACGGTGAACATCGACACACTCAAGGGAGTGTCGGGAACCCTGCTGGCGATTTACGGCGAAGGTGGAAACGACACGCTGACGGCCAATGACGTCTCCATCGGAACGGTTCGTATCCTGCTCGATGGCGGCGACGGCGACGACACGATCTCTGGCAGTGCGGGCGACGATTCGCTCTATGGGGGCGACGGCGCGGACTTGATCAGCGGCGAAAACGGCGATGACACCGTCGAAGCCGGACTCGGTGACGACCTGGTCTACGGAAATGGCGGCAACGACCAGATCGATGGTGGAGACGGAAACGACACCATCGAGGGCAACACCGGAAACGACCACTTGATCGGAGACCTCGGCGACGATTCGTTGACCGGCGGCAACGACGACGATTCTCTCGACGGAGGTGCCGGTGACGACAAGCTCAACGGCCAGAAAGGTGATGACGAGTTGTCCGGCGGCATCGGAGCCGACACGCTGACCGGCGGCAGTGGTGACGACCTGCTCGACGGAGGACTCAACGACGACCGCCTGCTCGCCAACGACGGTGACGACACGCTCCGAGGGGATGATGGANACGACGAANTCCNCGGCCACGGGGGCGATGACCTNATTGGTGGNGGTGACGGAGACGATTACATCACCTCCGACGACGGNTTCGATCTGATCAACGGTGGCGACGGCGACGACAACATCAACTCCGGAGGCGATGACGANACGATTGTCGGCGGAGACGGCAACGACACGCTCTTCGGAGGATCTGGTGCCGACGTCGNGCTGGGCGAAGACGGTGACGACCGGGTCTTCGGACAGGGNGGTGTCTCCGACACGCTCTCCGGCGGAGAAGGCANTGANGTCCTGGTCGGCCTNGCCGGTGAAATCGACGAAGCGTTCACAGTCGACGCATCGGTTCGCGCCCTGCTGGACAGCGTGTAAACTCGGGGCACATCTCGAGGACCCACGACACGATGCAGACTTTCGAAAGGACTCTCGGACGACTGCAATGTGTGGTCNTCGACACCGTGGCCGAACACGAGACGGCCGAACTGGCCGTGGTGCTCTGCCACGGATTCGGCGCCTCCGGCACCGACCTGGTCGGCCTGGCTCCCGAATTGTGCCATGTGGCTCCCCGGTTGGTCGGCCGCACGCGATTCATCTTCCCAGCCGCCCCATTATCGCTTGACGACGTCGGCATGCCCGGTGCCCGNGCGTGGTGGCACCTCGATCTCGACGCGCTCAACAACGCCATCAACAGTGGGGAATTCCGTGATCAGCGGCAGGTCACCCCGGATGGACTCGACGAAGCGCGCCTTCTGCTGTCCGAACTTGTGGAAACAGTCACTTCCGAATGGAACCTCGGACCCGAGAAGGTCGTGCTCGGTGGTTTCTCCCAGGGTTCGATGATTGCCACCGACGTCGCCCTGTCGATGAACGCCCCNCCCGCGGCGCTGTGCATCTGGTCCGGCACCCTGCTCTGCGAGGACACGTGGAGAGGCCTGGCCGAGAATCGGGGACCACTGCGGGTGTTCCAGAGTCACGGCCGGACTGACCCGATCCTGCCCTTCGCCGCCGCCGAATGGCTCAGGGACCTCCTTGACGACTCCGGACTCGAAGTGGANTTCCTGGAATTCCCCGGGNTCCACACGATCCCGATGGAGGCCGTGGAGAAAATGGGATCACTGCTGGAAGATGCACTGGACGGCTAGCCGGCCACAGCCTCGGCTTCGATCGCCGCCTGCACCTCACCGATCCGTGCAGCCAACGCGTCCTGGTCGACACCCTCGGAAAACTCTTCGAACCCGGCCGCGGCGACCATTGACCGCGTGTTCCGCTTGACCTGGTCGAGAGTGAATTCCACCGGACATCCCATTGTCAGCCGATCGAGATGAAACATGCGGTTCACTCCGGTTGGCGCGTAATGGTAGTGAGGNTCCTGGTCGAAACAATCAAACCGCAGCAACTGCACCCGTTGACCGTCGATGTCTCCGAAGACCTTCACCGACGAACCCCGATCCTCCTCCATCCTGCGATAGTCGATCGCCAACACAACNCCCCCGATTTCCAGTTCTGTCATCCACGTGCTCCCGTCTTGAATCGAAACCGCCCTCACGATACCAAAGGTTCATTCCTCCGTCCGGTCCACCCCGCTCACCAGGCTTCAAGATGTCCGACACNCCGGCCGATTNGATCCGCGCATTCCTGGTCACGTCCGATTCCGCAGGCCAGGTCGTCGCCGGCCCCACGCAAATCGCCACGGCCGATCTGCCNGCCGAAGAAATTGAAATCCACGTCGAATGGTCGTCGCTGAACTACAAGGACACCCTGGCCGCTGCAGGAAACCGCCGTGTCGCCGGTGAATTGCCACATGTGCCAGGAATCGATGCCGCCGGCACCGTCGCGGCCGACGGAACCGAGGTCCTGGTGACCGGCTACGGATTGGGAGCCCCCGATTGGGGCGGCTGGTCCGAGCGGATCCGGGTGCCGGCCAAGTGGGTCCACGNACGGCCCAACGGGNTGAGTGCCCGGAGAGCCATGCAACTGGGCACCGCAGGGCTGACTGCCGCAATGGCCGTCGAGGCAATCCAACGCGGCAACGTCAGCCCGGACTCCGGCCCCGTCCTGGTAACTGGTGCGACAGGTGGAGTCGGCCTGCTGTCAGTGGCCTTGTTGTCACAACTGGGTTACCACGTTGTCGCCTCGACCGGAAAAAACGACCGACATGCGTTGCTCGAGAAAATGGGCGCGGCAGAAACCATCGACCGCGACGAGGTTGTCACCAACACCGATGCCCCACTGGGCTCAGCACGCTGGGCGGCGGCGGTCGACGTTGTGGGTGGCAACACACTGGCGGCGATCATCGCCACGACGCAACCACGAGGCGTTGTCGCCGCCTGTGGGCTGGTCGGCGGCACCTCGATCGACACAACCGTCTATCCGTTCCTGCTCCGAGGCGTCACGCTGGCAGGAATCGACTCGGCTGGCTGTCCGACGGAACTCCGTGACTCGCTTTGGAATCGACTGGCTGGCGACTGGGCCATTCCTCAATTGGACGAGATCACCCACGAGGTGACACTTGAGGAACTGGGGGCCTCGATCGAAATGATGCGAGAGGGGCAACATGTCGGGCGGACAATAGTCCACCCCGGCGAGAGAACGTAATCCTCGACAACACGTTCGACTCCCTCACCGCAGCGATTGGGTGGATCACGCGACCTGGTCAAAGGAAGGATCGAACGACTCTGCCAGGTGTCGAGCAAAGGATCTGTTGAACCAGTCTGGAATTCTCGAAAGCACTCCGGGACGATCGCCGGATTCGCACTCGTGAAGCGACACGGTTATGCTGATGCCACCTGGCACGTTTGATGGATTTTCCCGCGCGACACCCGAACAAAAATTTCGATGTCACTCGAATAGGGCAAACTCCATTTTCTGATGCATTGGACAGCCGACTTGCCGGCGAACCGTTTTTCACACGACAAACAAGGCCAATGACCAACAGCAGACTACGACTGGGCATGTTCGTCATGCCGGTTCATGATCCGGAGAAGCCACTGGCACAGTGCTTCGATGAAGACGTCGAACTGGCAGTCAAATGTGAAGAACTCGGATTCGATGATTTCTGGGTGGGTGAGCATCACTCGTCGACGTACGAGAACATTGCGATGCCCGAGATTTTCCTGGCCCGTGTACTGGGCGACACCTCGCGCATCCGAATCGGCCCAGCCCCGGTTTGCCTGCAGTACCATCACCCGGCACATGTCGCCAGCCGTCTCGCGTTCCTGGACCACCTCTCCCACGGTCGGCTCAACGTCTGCTTCGGGCCGGGAGCCATTCCAACTGACATGGAGATGTTCGGAGTCGACCCAAAAGAAGCTGGTCGCCGCGTGGTCGAAGCCATCAACGTGATTCTCGAGATGTGGACGAACGATCCCCCCTACGAGTTCAACGGCGATTTCTGGTCAATTCAATTGACCGACACGCTCGACCCCGAGATGGGTCTCAGTGGAATCCATCATCCACTACAAACACCCCACCCTCCCATTTTCACCCCCTGCATCAGCCGCGACTCCGTCGGGCTCCGCAAGGCAGCTGCTCGGGGATTTCGGCCGATCAGCCATCACATGGTCGGTACAGACACCCTGAAAAATCACTGGGAGACTTACGCAGCCGGCTGCCGCGAGGGTGGGACAGAGCCCGACCCAGCCAACTGGTGCGTTTCCCGGAACATCTTCGTCGCCGACACCACCGAAGAAGCACAGGCCCGCGCACGGGTCAACTCGATGGGACGTTGCATCGAGTACATCATCGAATTGACCCGACGTGGCGATGCCCTGGACCTCTGGAAACGGTCACCGGACCAACTCGATGAAGAATTGACGCTTGACTACTTCCTCGATGAGGTGATCATCGCAGGTGATCCTGCTGAAGTGACTCGCCAGTTGCGGGAGTTGCGGAACGAGATCGGAGACTTCGGAACGCTCGTCCTGGTGGCTCACGACTTCGACGACAAGGACGCCTGGCTGCACAGCCTCGACCTGTTTGCCGACGAAGTGCTGCCCGCCCTGGAGGCCGGCTGAAAACGAGGCCGGCGGTACATCACCGCCAAGAGGATCGAGACGACCAGGAGGGTCGACGAGATGACTCACGAAACAATCCTGATCACCGGCGGAGCCGGCAACCTGGCTCGTCAGTTGAGTGACGAGTTCGCCAGTGCCGGCCACAACGTGGTGCTGGCCGATCTGCCTCCGGCCGCTCCAGACGTGCCCCACGAGTACCACGTTGTCGATATCAGCGATCGGGAACGAATCGAGTTGGTCCTGGACAAGGTCCGCCCCGACCGGATTGTTCACTTCGCCAGCCTGCTTTCCGGCCAATCCGAAGAAGACCGGGCCCGGGCATGGCAGGTCAACATGGACGGAGCCTTCAAACTGTTCGAGGCCGCGTTGGCCACCGGTGTCAGTTCCATCTTTTTTCCGAGTTCCGTGGCTGCTTACGGAGCCCCCTTGCCCGAGGTCGTCCCGCCCGACCAGCCCCAGTGGCCGACAGGACTCTATGGTGTCACCAAGGCCTGTGTCGAACGCCTGGGAGTCTACTACCACCACCGATTCGGACTCGATTTTCGCTGCCTCAGGCTACCGGTGGTTGTTTCCCGATTTGCTCCACCGGGGGCCGCCAGTGCCTACGCGTCACGATGCTTCGTGGAAGCCGCCACCACGAACCACTACACCTTCCGGGTCCGCCCGGAAACGCGACCATCGCTGATCTACGTCAAGGACGTACTCAGGGCGGTGCAACAATTGATCACGGCACCCGCCGGGCAATTGACCCGACGTGTCTACAATCTCCAGGCCCTCTCGCCCACGGCCGGTGAACTCTGCCGTGCCATCTCGAAACGCGTTCCCGGCGCACGACTGCAATTCGCTCCAGACGCCGAGGTGGTGCAATTGATCGAGAGTTGGCCGGTCCGGTTCGATGACACAATTGCACGAAACGACTGGGGCTGGTCCCCACATTTTGATCTCGACATGTTGGCCGACGACTTCCTGGGAGAACTGATTGATGGCGATGCGGATGGACGCCGCCTACGCGGAACTGGTTGACCGGGCCAGGCGATCTCACAGCGCCAACCGGAACCCCACGGGCATCACGGCGACCGACGTCGCCCGTGCCCGGCTGTACTGCTACGGATATCGCGGGCAGGTCATCGGCACATTTCACGCCACACGGCTGGCACTCCAGGACCAGCCGCCGTCCGGCGGTGAAGCCACCGCCTGGAGACAACGGGCTATCGATGCCCTATCCGATCTCGCCGACCTCGCCATGGACCCTGTCCCCGAGGACTACCGTGCCGTCATCTCCACGTTCCACCATTACCACGCGGGTGTCCTGAGAGTCCTCGAAAGCCTCGAACACGAAAACTCCAACGCCCACAACATTCACGTGACCAGAATCACCACCCTGTTCCAAACGACGATCGAGACGATCAGCAACAGTGGTGGACTGGTCTGCACACGAGACACGCACGCCCCCGAGCAGGCCAGCTTTGTCGTCCCCAACCTCGGCATTGTGATCGTGCCACTGGTTTACGGCGATTTCCATTCGTGGAATCTTGCGTGGCTCGCTGGGGACGAGAGGAACGTGCCCACCCACCAGCATCACCGTGGAGTGGAAATCCACCTGGGTTACGAACCCACTCACGGTGAAACCGTGCTCGGCGCATTTCGGTGCCAGTGCGATGAGGGCTACGCGATGCCGATTCCCCCCATGACCGGGCACGGCTGGGTCAACACCAGTGAGGCCCCGCACCACGTCCCTTTCATCTTCGGTTCGCTGGACCACGGTGGCTGGGGCGTTTTCCTGGACGTCGAGGCGAAGACCGAGCCAGTCGCCACGCTGGAATTGGTTCCACGGGATGGACCGAATTTCTCCGAGATGGTCTATCTCGAACGGGAACTCGACAGGCTCGCGTCACCCGGTGCGACCGCTCGAGATGTCCTGATCCCCCACACCGCCACCGACCGGGACGGAACCGGCGGACTCGAACTGGCAGCATCTCGCGTCGGCCCCGATCGGCTGACTTTCGAAGACACCCGCTTCCGGATCGTTTCTATCGCCCGAGGTCACGGACGGGTCCGAATCGCTGGCTTTGAACGAGCGGTCGAACAGCATGACCACTTTGGTATCCCCGCCGGCATTCCTGCCGAATTGGTCCAGGCCGGTGATGCGCCCATGGTCATTCTCGACGCCACCATTCACACCGATCACCGTGACGATGGCGACTGAACCTGCTTGACCGCGATCTTGCAATTGGGCAAAGCCCGCCGCAACGGTGCGACCCCGTCGGATGTCACGCGAGTGTGGTCCAACCGCAGCAGCTTGAGTGTCTTGAGTTTTTCGAGAGCCGACAGCCCCTGGTTGCTGACCCGTGTCTCAGAGAGATTGAGAACCACCAGTCGCGGGAGTTCCGCCACGTGCACCAGGCCCGCATCGCCAACGGCAGTGCCGGAAAGGCTCAGCAACCGAAGATTGTTCAAGCCACCGATTGGTTGGATTGCCGCGTCGGTGATCCCCAGCCCCGAGAGCCCCAGCCCCTCGAGTTGCGAGAGTTCCGCGATGCGTCGCACACCGTCATTGCTGATCCGCGGTCCTTCGACCACCAGCCGCTTCAACGACTTGAACCGGGCCAGGTGAGCCAGGCCCTTTTCGGTCACATCCAATCGTCCCAGGCTGAGTCCGGTGAGATCGGGAAAACCAGCCAACTGTTCCAACCCAGCGTCACTGACCGGCGCCTTGTGCAGGTGAAGCCGCTGCAGGCCATTGACCCCGGCCAGCTTCGGCAGTCCCTCGTCGGTGATGTACACCCCTTGTAGGTAGAGTTCACGAACCGTCCCTTCATCTCCCTCGACAATTCGCACCACCGGTTCATCGGTATCAATCCGATTGGGACGACCCTCTCGGCGTCGCTGGGCATCGGCCTCGAGCAATTGCAGTGCGGCCAACACGTTGCCGCCGGCAGGCGACAGTGCTTCGAGAAGCGCATCTCGTGGTGCCGGCCCCAGGGCCGCCAATTGCCCCGAACGGGGCGCCGGAATTGCCTCCGAATCCAACGTGTCGTCACAACCGAGAACCACCACCAACAGGACACAACACAGTGAAGCCGCCATCGTAGGGCAGGACCGGTTCACCAGTGCGATGTTGTCGCTGATCGCCAATGCGTTGTCCCCATCAACTGCGCAAGAAAAGTCCCGGGAACAGCCGGTCCCAGGGGGGCGAAGGACTCGAACTGCTCCCGGGAGCGATTGGCTTCCCGTGTGAGCGGCGGGACAATAGGTCTTTCGCCAAATCACGTCAAGCAGAATTCTGTCAATTCTCCACCAATGCCAGGACGTCAAGAGTCGCCACTGGAACCTGCAACCAGCCGGTGATCACCTGCGACACCAGCACCAACACCAGGCAGCCCACCAAGATCCGGCGTCGATACACCTCGTTGTCTCGACACGACACTGCCACCCCGGTGCCGACGGCAATCGCCATCAACAGCACCACCACCAATTGCCACCCTGTCCCCGCGACGACCTGCCCCAGCATCCTGCCCAGCAGGCCATCTGCGCCCAGGCATCCGCTCAGCCACGTCGCCGCCACGACCGGACCCACCGTGACACGTCGTTCACAAATCGACTCGATCCCACGAGCAGCCAGGACGGCCAACGGGACCACCACGAATGCTTCTGCCAAATGGAATGGATACCCCGACTCAGCCAAACCAATAGAAAGTGCCACCAGAATTGCCCAGACCATCGCAAGCACCGCGACCGGACGCCGGTCACGATTGGCCCCAAACACGTCCCGAGTCACATCGACAATGCCCAGCAGCAGGGGGCCACTTAGCCACCCCAACGTTCTGAGCCATTCGAGTCTGCCGATCGGCACAGGCCACCCTGACAATCCACGACCGATCCCCGCCAGAATTCCCGAGTGAGTCAATGGCTGACCATCTTTCAACTCCCACATGCTCACCAACACCACGGCACCACCGATCATCAAGAACCCCGAGACTGGTCCGTGCCAACGACCGGCAACGGGCGTTCGCGTGACTACAGCCCCGTTGCCCCACACACCCAGTTCACCGGCTGGATGACAGATCACGGCGGTCACGACCAGCACCACGACAGGACACGCCAACGGCGCCGCAAGCAGCAACGTCGCGGCCAGTCCGAGAGCAGCGACCAGTAAAAAAACAGACAGCCAATGGTTGGTGCGTTGCAGGTGAGTGACGAAACCAGTCACGGTTGCCGTGGCCACGACAGCCGACAACGCCAATGGCTCAATCGTCCGCCCCAGCAACACCACCGGCGTGTGACAACAGACGACCACCACCGCCAGCAACCCGGTGCGTGCACCGAACAGACCACGAGCCGCGTGCCACACCATCCAGACCAGGACCACGGACGCGAGAAAAGCCGGAACAACCGGCAACCATTTCGCGGGCAAGCGATCCAGGGACGGCCAATCACGCCACGGCTGCGCCACCAACCACCGTCCCCAGGGCGACTGGATTTCCAGATCCGCAACCGGAGGTGGCGATGCCCCCAACTCGACAGTTGGCCGCTCGAATGGCACGACGGCCAGTGAAGTCAACCCGGGCAGAACAGCCATCAAGACCACCAACGGTCCCATTGCTGCGGCACGATCCAGGACCGGAAACAGCCGCTCCGGTGGCTCGGCTGCCAACTCGGTCAACCGTGAGTCGTCCACACTGACCACGTCAGTTGTCTCCGTCAGGAACGATCCTGATCCTCTTCGCCCGTCCCGGCACGCTTCCAGGCAATAATGTCGTCGAGAATCTGGTCAAGCGTCATGTTCGGTTTTGAGCCAATCGCTCGTTCGAGCTTGTCGACTTCCGGCACTCGCCGCTGGATGTCCTCGAAATCGTCCCCGTATGCCTCACCGTAGGCTATGTGTTCGATCGCGATCTCACCACCAATCTTGGCAACCACCTTCTCGGCCAACTGCCGAACAGAGACCGGTTGGTCACCACCGATGTTGAACACCCCTCCGGCCGCTTCGGGATGGTCCATCAATCCCAGGATACTCGACACAACCTCTCGCACATGGGCAAAACAACGAACCTGGCTCCCATCGTCGTAGACGATCACCGGCCCACCACCGAGAGCCTGTTCGACAAATCTCGGGATCACCATCCCGTATGCCCCGACCTGCCGGGGCCCCACCACGTTGAAAAAACGGCCCACGACCACCGGCAAACCTCGTTGCCGGTGATAGGCCAAACCCAGGAATTCGTCGATCGCCTTGGAACAACCATACGCCCAGCGAGGCCGGGAAGTGGGGCCCAGTTGAAGATCGTCCTCCTCGCACCAAGTTGCCTTGGGATTCTTACCGTACACCTCACTGGTGGACGCCAGGAAAAACGGCAACTGCTCCTCGCTGGCCAATCGCAGCAACAACTCGGTGGGGTAGATATTGGTATGGATCGTTCGCACCGGGTTCTCAGCCACCAGCTTGACACCCACGGCTGCCGCCAGGTGGTAGACGGCGTCCACGCCGACAACCGCTGCTTCGAGCAACGCCGGATCCGTAATGGAACCGTCCCGGATTTCCAGGTTCGGATGTCCCACCATGTCAGCCAGGTTGTCCGTGGAGCCCGTCGAGAAATCGTCGATCACACGAACGCGATCCCCCCGGTCCAACAATGCCTCGACAAGGTGGCTGCCAATGAATCCAGCACCGCCGGTGACCAGGCAATGAGCCATCTGGGACAATCTCCTCAATCACTCGGTGCCGAATCAAACCGTTCTCGCGCGGCCGCAACAAGAGCCTCCGAACCGCTGGCACCAATCCTTGTCGCTCCCGCTTCGACCAGGGACAACAAAGTGTCCAAGTCACGAATTCCTCCCGACGCCTTCACCCCGATACGCTCGGGACACTCCTGCCGCATCAATTCCACATGTTCAAGTGTGGCACCGGCAGTCCCGAACCCAGTCGACGTCTTGACGAAATCGACATCCAGTTCGCTGCACACGCCACACAACCGCCGGATGTGTTCGGTGTCGAGGTAACAGGTCTCGAAAATCACCTTCAACACTCCACCTGCGGCGCGAGTCACATCGAGCACGCCACGGATCTCATCTGTCACAACATCCCACGCCCCGTCTCGAACCCGGCCAACGTTGACGACCATGTCCAGTTCGGCGCCACCATCGGCCAGTGCCTGGCGGGCCTCGGCCAGCTTGACCGAGGCCGAATGGCCTCCATGAGGAAATCCGATCACCGTGCTTGCCAGGACCGAAGAACCGTCCAGCAGTTCGGCACACCGTCCCAACCAGGCCGGTTTGCAACACACGCTGGCTGTGCCCAGTTCCCGGGCAACGGCACAGCCTTGTTCCAGATCAACTGCGCCCTGTGCCGGCCCCAGCACCGCATGATCAATCAGGGCCGCCACGACATCGCCGGACAGTTGCACTCGTCTCACTCCCCGTCGTCGATCGGACCAAGTGCCGCCAACAACTCGTCGCGGCCCTTCCGATCGCAAAAGTCACCAAATGCTTCACCGTTGAGACGCTCCTCGCGGAAACAGGCCAGCACCGGAGACAGGGTGGGCACAATTTCCTCCAGGGGAACCAGATCCCGAAAATTGTACGCCAATCGGCTCCCCAGCGAATTTCCGCCCAGGAAAAGCGTGTACTTGCCCACGGTCTTGCCAACCAGGCCGATGTCGGGTGAATACGGGCGGGCACATCCGTTGGGACAACCGGTCATGTGAATCGTGATCTGCTCGTCAGCGAGTCCTTGACGCGACAATTCCGATTCCAGTTGGTCAAGAATTCCGGGCATGACCCGCTCACTCTCGGTGATCGACAGCCCACACGTCGGCAAGGCCGGACACGCCATCGACAGACGCCGTATCCTGGATCGGTCCTCGGCGGGCACCACCCCGTGATCGGCCAGGATCCGGTCAATCTCATCACGCTGTGACGATTCAATGTCACACAGCAGGATGTTCTGTTGCGCCGTCATCCGGGTTGGCATCCGGAATGTCTCCACGACCTTTCTCAAGGCCGACTTGGTCCGGTCGGTCTCGGTGTCCTGGATGCGACCGTTTTCGACATAAATCCCCAGGAAGTCGCGACCGTCGCCCTGTGCATTCCAGCCCAGGTGATCCTCGACTCCGGTGACATCAGCCGGGTGAGGTTCCGCCATCGCCCGGCCCAGGTATTCCTCGACGGTCCCCTTGAACCGCTCCATTCCCCAGTTGGCCAACAGGTACTTGAGACGCGCCGTCTTGCGATCGCTCCGGTTGCCGTGATCACGGAAGACACAGACAAGTGCCCGGGCCACGTCGACCGCTTCATCAACCCCAACGAAGGCCATTTTCTGTGCAATCGTCGGAAACGTCTTTGCCGCACTCGGGGTCACCCCTTGCCCACCACCAACAAACACGTTGAAACCAACCAGGCCCCCGTTTTCGACGATCCCCAGCAACCCCAGGTCGTACGTCAGAATGTCGACGCAATTGTCCTCGGGCAACGCCACACCGCTCTTGAATTTTCGTGGCAGATACCGGGCGCCGTAAATCGGTTCGTCGACCGGAGTGAATTCCGTCACATTCTCACGGTTCCCGTCCTCGTCCTCGAGCCAGATCTCGCTGTAGGCCGTGGTACGCGGCTTGAGTTCCTCGGCGATGGCGTCTGCTGTCTGTTGCAACTGGTCGTGGACCGGATCGTGTCGCAACGGTGCGGGACAACACATCACATTTCGTTCAATATCCCCACACGCCCCGAAAGTCGTCAGTTGAGTCTGGTTTATCTCCCGGATCGTCTCCTGCAAGTTGTCCTTGATGATTCCATGCAGTTGCAATCCCTGGCGACTGGTGATCCGCAACGTCTGGTTGCCATACCGCTCGCAAAGATCCAGTTCGGTCAACAGGGCGTCGGCGGGCACGCGTCCGCCCGGAATCCGTGTGCGGACCATGAACATGAACGCCTTGCCCAGCCTGGTCCCATCCTCATTCTTTTGCTTGCGTGCATCCCGGTTGTCCTGTTGGTACAACCCGTGGTGCTTCAGCAGGCCGGCATTGTCCTTGCTGAAATGGTCGAGTTCACCCTCAGCCAACTCATCGGCGATCGTGCCGCGCAACTGTCGACTGTCCTCTTTGACGAATTCCGTCTTGTCTAGCTTCACCTCGTCAGGCATCAGGAGTGAGTTTCCGTGTGGATGAAGGAGTGAGTTCACTGGTAAGACGTGAGTATACTCGCCGTCGAAAGGGCTGAACAGTTGAGCAACGACAACCACAAACTTCCCCGCACTCTGACCGAACACCTGGTGCTGCTGTTGGCCACTGGGCTGGGGACAGGTCGATCCCCCTGGGCTCCAGGCACCGTCGGCAGTGGACTGGGATTGGCCTGGGCCTGGGTGGTCGCCTCGATCCCCCACTCCTTTTCGACTGACTCATCAACCGGGGTGCCCGTCCTGGGCCTGCTGGCAACACTGACCGCCGCCGCCGCTGCGATTCCTGTCTGCACGCGGGCGTGCCGACTCCTGGACCTCAAGGACCCCGGCCAGGTGGTCCTCGACGAAATCGTCGCCGTCCCCCTCGTCTTTGGCTGTGGCCTGCTGCCGACAGAACTGCCCTGGCTGGCCGTTGGCTTTGTTGTCTTCAGGATCTTCGACATCCTCAAGCCACCCCCGGTCGGCCAAGCCGAACGGCTCCCCGACGGCACTGGAATCGTGGCCGACGACATGGTCGCTGGTCTTTATGCCGGGCTGGTGCTGTGGGCCACGCACGCAACCTACCAGGGGCTGCTCGCCGCCGCGGACTTGTTGCCACCCACATCGTTTGGTTAACTGCCCGGCGGCCTCGCCGAAAACCGGCCGAGGAACGGACTCCAGAGGACATCAACCGGGAGGGGCACACGTGGCGGCGACGATAATTGACGGCAAGGCGATCGCAGCGACCATCCGCGAGGAACTCGCAGCGGACGTTTCTTCCTTCCACGCGAGCAGCGGCGTCACCCCACACCTGGCAGCGGTACTGGTCGGTGACGACCCCGCCAGTGCAGTCTACGTCCGCAACAAACAGAGGGCCTGCGAAAAGACCGGTATAGCCAGCACACTGCACCGACTTGACGCGGACACCTCCGAGGAAGAACTTCTCGACCTCGTTGGTCAACTCAACAACGATCGCCAGATCCACGGGATTCTCTGCCAACTGCCACTACCCGGCCAGATCAGCGAGCAGGCCGTGCTGGACGCCGTGTCTCCCGACAAGGATGTCGACTGTTTTCACCCGGAAAACGTCGGACTCATTGCCCAGGGGCGTCCCCGTTTCCTGCCGTGTACACCTCATGGAATCCAGCAACTGCTGGTGCGAACCGCCGTGGAAACCTCCGGAGCACACGTCGTTGTTCTCGGACGCAGCGACATCGTTGGAAAACCCATGGGGCTGCTGATGGTGCAAAAAGCCGAAGGAGCCAACGCCACGGTGACACTCTGTCACAGTCGCACACGCAATTTGCCCGAAATTGCCGCCACCGCCGACATCCTGGTCGCCGCGATCGGCCGGGCACGCTTCGTCACCGCCGAGATGGTCAAACCCGGCGCCGTTGTGATCGATGTGGGTATCAATCGTGTTGACGGCAAGCTGGTCGGAGACGTCGACTACGAGCCGGTTGCCGAGATTGCCGGTTCCATCACTCCGGTCCCCGGTGGAGTGGGGCCCATGACAATTGCCATGCTGCTTCAAAACACGCTGACCGCCGCACGTGAATTGCATGGCTAGCGGAGCAGGCGGCGAGTCGCCAGGTCGATGGGTCCCGAGCCCAGGCCACGGGGAACCTCCCAGGTCGATGCCGGGATCGGCGACGGATTGATCTCGACCTCCTTCAACCGGACCACCAGTGACAATTCGGCCTCCGGCCAATCAAGCTCTATTCGTCGTGGAACCACGATTCCGGTCTCGGGATCGGCACGGTGGTCCGACAGCTTGGCCACAGCGATCAGGCGAGCGGACTCATCGAACAACGACTGTTCGACCACGACCCCCAGGCAGGTGTCCACCACCAGCCGACGCCGGACCATGTTCCCTCGAGGTGAACGTCTCTCGGTAGCCAACGTCAAACGATGTTGAGCCGGCCGCGAATCCACCACACTCCATTCCCCCTCGGCCAACGGGGACACCCCCAGAGCCTCGATCAGCCAGTCGGGTTCGAACGGCAACGAGAGTTGCTTGCGAACCTGCGACAGGTCATCGTGGCCCACCGTGACCACGTAGGGTTGTTCACTCCGTCGAATCCAGAACCAGAAACGTTCGGCGTTGGACCCCAGGTCAACTTCGTTGGCTCCCAGCAAGGTGGCCCGCAAGCGAAATTGCCGCGGCCGGGCGACCGCAATGTTGGCAGACAACGTCACCGGCAACCCGCCCTCAGCCCGTGCCCGAATGCTGGCCGATGTCGACCTCCACGAATACACCCGATCCGAGTTTTCATTCAGGTGAGCAATCACCTGTTTCGGTGTCGCGTCGTCGGACAACTGGCACTGGGGTGGGCAGTAGGGGCACCAGCGAACCTGTTCACACAGCGCGCGACATCCCACAGACGGCAACAACACCGCCAATCCCAGCAGCAGCCGAACCCCACGACTGCTAGCTCCACTCGTGCTGCATCTGCTCATTGAGCTGATCCTGCAGTCCCTCGATTTCATCATCGGCCAATTTGCAATCGGGCACGTCAAACTGCCCTTCGCCTCCCGCTCCCGTGAACTCGAGCACCTCCCGATCCCCAACCAGTCGGGACCCCTCCAGCTTGAGACGACGCTTCTGCAACAACAGGAGCGCCAGAACGTAACGCAATTTCTGATCGGTCGGGTCGGCATGTTCGGCGAGATGACCGTCGGGCAGATCCCCCAGCCGCTCACTGAGTTGCTCGAAGTAACGCATCAGGCCGTCGGGATCCAGTGGCCTGATCCCACTCGATTCTGGCTCGGGAACCAGGCAACGCCATTGCCCGACGGCGCCGTGCGGCGGCCCCGGCCAATCGTCCTCACAATAATCCAGCCGGACGAGTTCGCCGTCTCGTTCCACCAGGACCGAGACACAAACAGTGTTCGGTTCAAGACGTTCGCCACCGTGTGCGCAAGTCTTGCCAACCGGTTTGAGATGGTAATCCATGGCCCCCCATTCGCAGCGGATCGTGCGAGGCGGGACTGTAGTTCAGGTCTGCTTGATCAACAAGAGCGATTCCGACTCCAACGTCTATCAATCATCCCCGTATACTGGTTGGTGACAGCGTGTCGGAACGAGCCTTGATCGGTCCAGAGTTTCATGAAGCAGTTCCTCGAATGGTACCTTGGTGTCCCCCCGGCAATCCCCGGGCAGGAAACACGCTGGCAATGGTCCTTCGAGCTGCCCTGGCCCAACTCGTGGCCTCCCTCCCTGGCCGGACTCGTGGGGGCCTGCCTGGTGGTGCTGGTTGTCGGGATCTACCTGCGAGACACCAGGCGATTGTCGGCTTGGACACGTTTCGGACTGATCAGCACCAGGCTGCTCGCGACGGCCTGTGTCCTATTGTGCCTGACACACGCCGCCATCCTGATCCAGCGAACCGGCCCTCCCGTTGTAGCGATCTTGCTGGACACGTCGGCCAGCATGGGACTGGAAGACCGCTACCAAGCACCTCGACGCGGTCGCCGGATCGCTCAACTGGCTGGCTCCCGACGGCCGACCCGGCTCAACCTGGCCAAAAACCTGCTGACCCNGAATGAGGGACGATTGNTCGAGGACGTATCAAAACGCTTCCAGGTCCGCCTCTATGCTTTTGACACCCGGGCCCGGCCACTCAGCCTGCCCGACGAAACGGCTNCACAAATTGTCGAGCGGATTGAACGACTGACGGCATCAGGCACCGACACTCGCCCCGGCCCCGCCGTCCGTCAGGTGCTCGANGAATTCCGTGGCGAACCTCCCGCTGCGATCGTNCTGGTCACCGACGGAATCCCCAGCACATCTCCGGCGGANGGTCTCGTGGCAGNAGCCCCCGCTGCGCGACAACAACTGGTGCCGCTGGTTTCTGTTGCCGTGGGCAGCCGTTTGCCGGCTCGCGACCTGCACCTGCTCGAACCNCAANTCGACGACATTGCCCTGATCGACACNCCCCAGGNCATCCAGGTTGATCTGCAGGCCTACGGCCTNGCAGNACAATCCACCACGATCCGGATGACTCTCGAAGGTGAAAANCANCCGCTGGCAGAAGAAACCGTGNCCCTGCAAACCGATGGACAACGGCAGTCGGTCGAACTCAACTGGATTCCCCAGCGAGCAGGGGACCATCTTCTCACCATCGAGGCGGAACCGCTGGACAACGAAACCAACCGTGAGAACAACCGCCACCACCGCCTGGTCCGTGTGCGGCGGGAACAAATCCGGGTGCTGTTGGCCGACCGGACACCACGGTGGGAGTTCCGATTTCTCAAGCAACTGTTGTCCCGTGACCCGGGCATCGCCCTGGCCAGTGTCCTGCAGGACGCGGACCCCGGTTCAGTCGAAGACGCCCCGTCCGCTCGTGAGTATTTCCCGGTCGACCGGGACGAGCTGTTCGAATTCGACGTGGTGATCCTTGGAGACGTCGACCCAGGATTCCTCAGCCAAGAGACTCAGCAGAACTTGAAGGATTTTGTCCGGGAAGCCCGCGGAGGATTGATCCTGATTGCAGGAACCGACCACAACCCGATCGCCTACCGGGACACACCTTTGGAAGATCTTGTCCCAGCCGATCTCACCACCCTGCGGGCACCTGACCCCGCCGAACTGTCCGGCCCCTGGCAAGGCCGCCTGACGACCGCTGCGGTTGAAACGACATCCCTGTTTGGCCCACGAACGCAGCTGGAACAAATCGGCCTGCAAGTGCGCCAATTCCCACCATTGCACTGGCTGCTGGAAATCTCTCGAACCAAACCCGGGGCTGTCGTGCTACTGGAATGCACAGATGGCACTGCCAACGGCCCCGCTCGTCCAGCCGTCCTGCTCCAGCGTTACGGAGCTGGCAACGTGTTGTTTCATGCCACCGATGAACTCTGGCGTTGGCGACTCCGGCACGGGCACACGGTGCACAACCGCTACTGGACACGGGCAATCCGCCTGCTCGGACGGGCCCGACTGCTCGGACAGACGCGGACGGCGGAACTGACGGTCGACCGGACGGAATATGCTCCGGGTGAGGCAACCACACTGCAACTGAAGTTCTTCGCGACGGCCGCCGTGCCCGAAGTTGACCAACTCCCAATCGTCCGAGTCGAGCAGCAGGGTGGAACCCCTCGAGACATCTCGCTCAAACCAGTTGACGGTACTGCTGGACTCTTCGCCGCGACCGTAACCAACCCGGGACCTGGCAATTACCACGCCTGGGTCCGGTCGCCGGGCTTCAGCGAAGCGCCACCGGCAACGGACTATCGCGTCGTGCTCGACGATCGAGAATTCCGCAAGCGGGCCGTGGCCGTTGAAGAACTCACGCAGGCTGCCCAGCAAACCCAGGGACTCGCCGTCAACGTCGAAGAGGCGATGGATCTGGACAAATTGTTGCCTCCGGGGGACCCTGTCGCACTGGGGATCGATGAGCCCATCCGGCTCTGGAACCGGTGGGAATTGCTGGTAGTTTTCGCGACGACCTTGACCGCCGAGTGGCTCTGGCGAAGAAAATCACGCTTGGTATGATCGCCGCAACACGACCCCGACCTGGTTCGGCCAGCACATGACGGCTCCTTTCCTGGCACCTCTGCAGCGACTCCGCCGCCGTGCCCGCCGGGTGCTGCTCGTGCGAGGAATCGGACTGGTTCTGTCGATGAGCATCACCGGCACCACCGTGGCCGTGGGATTGGACTGGCTTTTCCACCTGGACGACATCCGACAACGCGGACTGCTGTTGCTGGGAGTGCTGCTGGTCCACGTGGCTGCCACGTGGCGGTGGCTGCTCGTCCCGTTGGCAGCCCCATTGAGCGACCTGGCGCTGGCAGCCCGCATCGAGCAGAGATTCCCGGTCCTTCGTGACCAACTCTCAAGCGGTCTCCAATTCTTCCGCGATCAGAACGCTCCGACAACGGGATCGGCCACATTGAGACAGGGAGTGATCAATTCTGCGGCCGAGGCTTTACAGCATGTCGACATCGACACGGTGATCGAACGCCGGACCGCCGACATCCCGGCACTTCTTGCAACCGGGTTCATTGTCGTGGGACTCGCATTGGCCGCTGGCAATCCACTCGACGTCAACACCGGGCTGAGTCGTCTTTACGCTCTTTCCGCCGACCAATGGCCCCGAAAGGTGGACCTCCAGTTTCTCGACTCTTCACAGGCACCGGTGGCCTGGAACGACCGTCGTGGCGTGAGACTGCCAGCAGGTGAATCCATCCCGTTGCGTGTCATCAACACCCGCGGAGACCTGCCAGACGATTCGGTGATCGAACTTCGTCACGCTGCCAACCGGCGTGGCGCCGCCCGCCTGCTGGCCGTGCAGTCACTGGACCACTCGCCTCGAACCGACAGCGATGCCACCACCATGGGGTCAATCATCCTGGCTCCACCAGACGGGTTTGAAACCCTCGAGTTCCGGGCCCGGGGCGGGGACGACGAAACACCGTGGATTCCATTGGCGATCATCCCCCCTCCGCTCATCGAATCCCTGCAAGTCACCCTGCATCCCCCGGCCTACACGACGAGAACCACCCAGGCATTGCCCGAAGGCCACGGCGACATCGAGGCGTGGATCGGCACCCGGGCCACGATCAGCGCCGTCATCAACCAACCGATTCGCCAGGCCACGCTGGTCCGAGGCGAGCAACCAGCGTTGCCGGTTTCCATTGCCAGCGACGGCAGGAATCTCACGACGGAATTCGTCATCCAGGCTCCCGGCGTCTCCACCTGGTTCCTGGCACTGGTTGATCACGATGGATTGACCGTCGAGCGTCCCGAACAATTTGAACTTCGAGGATTGCTGGACCGGTTGCCCGAAGTCGAGATGGTCGAACCACATGGCAACACGCTCGTCACTCCTCAAGCCCGGGTGCCACTCAACATCACGGCCCACGATGACCTGGGACTGTCCGATGTGCACCTGGTAATCCGCCCGCTCAACGCTCCCGGTGCAGTCGAAAAGAAGAGACTCCTGCACGGGCCGCATCCCGGCGACGGGCTCCTGCAAATCGACTTCACCTGGCAGTTGGCAGATGAATCACTGGTGGCGGGCATGGAATTTGATGTCCACGTCGAAGCAACCGACACCTGCGACGTCGACGGACCTCGAGTCGGACGTTCGGCAACGCGGACCGTCTCGATCGTCAGCCTCGCGGCGAAACGCGACCAACTGGATGCCCGACAGGCTGTGTTGATGAAACAACTCGCCAAGGTCCTCCATCGCCAGCGACAGGTCGCGGCCCAGGTCGAGTTGCTTTCGATCCAGTGCGAAACAACCGGCCGCCTGCGTCCGGGCGATCGCGAGACCCTGCTGGCAACAGAGGTCAACCAGCAACAACTCGACGCACATCTGGCGACGACCGACAGTGCCTTGACCACGCTGGCCCGAACCATCGGGCAAGAACGCAAAGACAATCACATCGACGACCCCAGTGCCGTCGAAGACCTCAAACGGATCGTCGAAAGCCTGGAAGACCTGGCGTCCCAGGAAATCCCCAGACTGGAAGCAAGCTTCGCCAACGCCCGACGACAACTCGATTCGACTCCCACCGCGAATCCCCACCACATCCTCAAATCAATCCACGAACTCCAGCTTCGTGTGGTCACGGTCCTCGACTTGCTCGTCGAAAACATCGCTCCGTCCCAGGATCGACGCGAGCGGCTTGGCGAGGCCCGCCAGATCATCGACCAGCAACAAGAACTGNTCGATGACACAGCCTCGCGNCCCCAGGAGACCCTCGACCGNNCCCCTCAACAACTGAGCAGGCAACACCAGGCCGACTTGCGCAGGATGGCCCGTCAACAACACATCCTGGCCGAGCGACTGGAGCGACTTGGTCGTCGAATTCAGCTCGAACATCCCGCAGACGATCGCACCCAGCATTTGCCTGGGCGATTGCCACTCGCACTGGCCAACCTCCAGGAGTCCGGAACCGTCGCAACGATGAGAGAGTCAGCCGCTCACATCCAGGAGAATCACATCGGCGCAGCCCAGCAAAACCAGCAGCACATCCTCGAACAACTCGGCCGGCTGGAACGGTCGCTCCGGGATGACGCGGCGAGCGTAGCAAAGGATCACCTGTCTCGGATCGACCACCTGCTGATGCGNATTCGTCAACTGATCCAGGCGCAGTCAACGCTGCGAATCGACACGGGCCGCGACGACAGTCTGCGCACACCCGGNCCCGACAGGCCGCGATTGGAAACACGACAGGCCAGCCTGGGACGCAAGGCGCAACAGATCCTCGACATGACCAGGCCTCTTGGATTGCCCAGGGTCAAAGCCAGNGCTCGGCAAGTGACCGACACAATGNCACTCGCANTCGAGGCCTTCCGACAGTCCAGGCCAACCGTCTTGACTTTTCAGGCGACCATCGTCGAACAACTCGAATTGCTGGAACGATTGGTCACCAAACAACGCCTCCAGACAGCCGCCACCCTGGCTGCCGAACAAATTCGCAGGGCGCANCAGGACCTCCAGCGTGTGCGGACACTCCAGGAACAACTGGCCGGACAGACCAGGGGACTTGAGGAGCAACGCCTGGACACCGGCCGCTGGACCCGTCCGCTCCTGAAAACACTCCGTGAACTCGTCCAACGCCAGGAATCCATCACCGCCACCACCCAGCACATTCCATGGCCCGCCGACGGCCACGCCGTGCCACAGCCANCCCTGGAGGCCATTGCCGAACAGATGCAATCGGTCACCGAGTCGCTGCGACGTCGAGAAGCAGGCTCTCAGACACAGCAAGAACAGGTCCGGATCCTGAAACAGCTCGACCAATGGCTCAGCCACACCCGGACCGCGATTCCGCGAGAATCGACCACCATCGGCCCCTCGACGACCTCTCCCCCTCCCAGGCGACAACCCGATACGAGCCAGGTTGCTGGTGACTCGCCGATGACTGACACCGAGCCAACCACTTCTCCCGGCTCGCACACCGGCCGTCAATACAGCCCGGGAGAACAGGTCGGGAAAGCAAAAGGCACCGTCAGGCTCAAGTCGCTCCAGCAAGCCCCCTGGGGAAATCTGCCTCCGGCGCTGCGTCAACGATTGTCTCAATCTGGCCGTGAACGTCCGCCCACCCGCTACACTGAACTNGTCCGGCGNTACTACGAAACACTGGCCGGACACCGTGANCGGCACAACGGNGGAAAGCAGAAGGAAACTCGCAAATGAATCGNCCCAGCAAGGACACCGCTCCGGAAGGAATTCGGTTGCAGAAGGTGCTGGCACGNGCCGGACTNGGTTCACGTCGTGGCTGTGAANCGCTGATCCAGACAGGGCGNGTTCGAGTGGATGGACGAATCGCCAACGAGTTGGGAATCCGTGTCGACCCGACGACACAAGAAATCGTCGTGGACGGTGAGACCATCAAGAGTGAACGATCGGAATATTATCTGCTGAACAAGCCGAGAGGCTACCTGTGTACCAACAATGATCCTCGTGGCCGTCCCAGGATCATCGACTTGTTTCCCGGCAATGGCGCGCGACTCTTCAGCGTGGGGCGGCTTGATGAAAACAGCCAGGGTCTGCTGCTGGTCACCAACGACGGCGAATTGGCCCACCAACTGATCCATCCCCGTTACCAGGTCCCCAGGATCTACCAGGTCCAGGTCGTCGGAATTCCCAGTCGCGAGGGACTCAAGGCGCTGNGGGACGGGCTCCAGTTCTCCGATGGCTACTTCANGGTCCACGCCGCGAGGAAACTCAAGACCAAAGGCAAGAGCACCTTCTTGTCATTGGAACTGCGACAGGGACGCAACCGGGAAATNCGTCGGATGATGGCCCGGATCGGCCACAAGGTGATCAGCCTCGAGCGGACGGCATTCGGNCCNTTGAAACTGGGCCGNCTCGGTCTCGGCCAACACCGCAGGCTTCGGCTGGACGAACTGAAGTCGCTCCGGGAACTGATTGACGGCGGCCCCACCCCCGTGACGGTTCGGAGGCAATCGCGACGCCGATCGAGTAAAGTGGTCGGCAGAAAGCGTCGCGGACGCAACCAAACTCGCCGTCGCTGACCGCCCGCGAGCCGTGTGCCCCCTTCACTGAGAATGNCCCGCCCATGGATGTGGCCGCTCACTCACCTCTTCCCGGCCTGGTGCCCGATGCCTGCCAACAGACGGGCAGGATCGTCGAACAGGTCCGCATGGCCCGGGACACGTATCGCCTGCGACTGGAATGCCCNGACCTGGCCCGACAGATCATCCCCGGCCAGTTCTTCATGGTCCGGGAGCCCGGATGCAACGACCCACTGCTGGGACGCCCCTTCGCCCTCTTCGACATTGTCACCAACGACAATGGAGAACCAACCGGAATTGATTTCGGCTACGTCGTGATCGGCAAGTTGACCGGCCGCATGGTCGACTGGAAGGCCGGTGACGAGGTCGAAATCTGGGGACCANTGGGCAACGGTTTCCCCGGCACACCAGCAGGCCACCTGGTCATGGTTGCCGGCGGGATTGGCCAGACACCGTTTCTGGCCGTCGCTCGCGAAGCACTCGGCCTGCAACAGTACGGAATTCCACCGCGGCCCCACGTGTCGCCCGCCCCCCAACTGACACTCTGCTACGGAGTTCGCTCGTCTGACTATCTCGCCGGCATCGACGAATTTTCGATTCCCGGACTGAACATTCGCATCTCAACCGATGACGGCAGCCACGGACACCACGGACTGGTCACCGAATTGCTCGAAGACCTCTACAGCGATGACAACGAACCAACTGCGGTGTTCACCTGCGGCCCCGAGCCCATGATGAAAGCCGTCTCCGCCGTGGCCGCGCAGCACGAGACCCCGTGCTGGGCCTCGCTGGAAACCCCGATGGCCTGTGGCTTCGGTATCTGCTTCAGTTGCGTCACACGCGTCCGAATCGACAGTGGAGACTGGGATTACCGTCGGACCTGTGTCGAGGGACCAGTCTTCCGGGCCGAACAACTTCACTGGTGATTCACATGCCTCGTCTCACGCACCCAATCTTGACTGCTGCCGCGGCCATGCTGCTACTGGCCACCATCCCGGACCCAGCAGCAACATCCGAACCGGTTCGGACCGCGCAGGACAAAAAGTCGCTGGCCAGTGAATTGCCCCGGATCCCACCGGTTGAACCCGACAAGGCGCTCACCACATTCACCCTGCAACATGGATTCCGCCTGCAGTTGGTCGCCAGCGAACCGTTGGTTGCCGATCCTGTCGACGCCTGTTTCGACGCCGACGGACGACTNTACGTTGCCCAGATGCACGGCTACCCGTTCTCCCAGGAACCAACGCGTTTGAATCCCAAGGGAGGCGGCAAACCCGACGCCGGCATCGTNCGGCTGCTGGAGGACACCGACGGAGACGGACGATTCGACCGCAGTGTGAANTTCGCCGACAAGATCCGCTGGCCGACATCAGTCTGTTGCTACGACGGCGGCGTGTTCGTGCTCGCCCCCCCCAAGCTGCATTACTTCAAGGACACCACCGGCGACGGTGTTGCCGACATCCGACGGGACATCCTGACAGGATTTGGTCGTGAAAACGTGCAGAGTGTCGCCAACAACCTCAAGTGGGGACTCGACAATCGCATCACGCTGGCCGCCGGTCGCAACGGCGGCAAACTGTCGCACAAGGGCCAAGCCGTCCTCACGCTCGGCGGAAAGGACATCAGTTTTGACCCCCGAACAATTGATGTGCGTGCCCTGACCGGGGGAGTCCAGTTCGGCAACAGTTTTGACGCCTGGGGCAACCGCTTCGTCTGCAGCAACAGCAACCACATCCAGCACNTCGTGCTGCCAAGACGCTACCTGTCCCGCCGTCCCGGTCTCAACCCTCCGGCAGCAATCCGTTCGATCGCCGCCGGAGGAGCCGCCGCTCCGGTTTACCGCAAGAGCAGTGCCGAACCGTGGCGGATCGTTCGCACTCGCAGGCGGGTCTCTGACCCCAGGNTCAAAGCGAGACTTCCGCGGACCGAACAATTCGCCATCGGTTTCTTCACTTCCGCCACCAGTGTCACCATCTACAACGGCGACGCCTACCCGGAAGCTTTTCGCGGCAATGCGTTCATNGGTGACGTGGGTGGCAACCTCGTCCATCGCAAGACCATGACCCCGGCGGGCCCGTCATTCATCGCCCGGCGAGCCGACCAGAAGGTCGANTTCATTGCATCGACAGACAACTGGTTCCGTCCGGTCAACTTCGTCAACGGCCCCGACGGCGCGCTCTACGTTCTCGACATGTACCGCGAAACGATCGAACACCCCTATTCGGTTCCCGAGGACATCAAGAAGTACCTGCGGCTNGAAAGCGGAGACGACCGCGGGCGGATCTACCGACTGGTCCCNCCGAAGTGGAAACANCCCAAGCCCGTGAAACTCGCCGNCGCCAACTCCGATGACCTCGTCAAAGCTCTTGATTCGGACAACGGCTGGACGAGACAAACGGCACACCGACTGCTGTGGGAACGAAATGACCGCAGGACNTTTCCCTTGCTGATCAAAACCGCCATGCACTCCGCTCACCCCCTGGCCCGGGTCCACTCGCTGTGGATCCTTCACGGACTGCAGGCCCTCGAGAACAAGGTCCTGGTTGCCGCACTCGGTGATCCGTCACCGCGTGTCCGTGAACATGCAATCGTTCTGGCCGAAGACCGACTGGATGATGCCGTTTTCCACCCGGCCCTGGCACGACTTTCCGGTGATCCGGACCCGCGCGTCCGCTATCAACTCGCCTTCAGCCTCGGGACAGTCGGGACCGCCCACCGCCAACTGCCACTGTCGCAGTTGGCCAGGCGAGCCCCCGCCGACAACCACCTGAGGTTCGCCGTGATGAGCTCGAGCCTGGGGCTGGAAAACAAGCTGCTGCGGGCGTTGTTGCGGGACAAGGTTTTCCTGGCCAAGAACGGTTCCTCGACGTGGCTGAGCGACTTCGCCCGACTGGCCGGTGCCAATCCGAAACCCGCCGAAGCCATCTCGATTCTGCGACTCGTCCTTGAGGAACAACACCCGTCACGACGTCGGGCCGAATTGCTGACCAGCCTGGGGAACGGCCTGTCTCGCCGGGGACAATCGGTCCTGGGGGTCCTGGCCGACCAGGCCACTCCTGCACCGCTCCGTGCCTCCGCCACCCAGGTGTTCCGCCAGGCCGTCATGACCATGAACGGCTCCTCCTCTTCGGCTGCCGACCGAGTCGCCTCGGCACAACTGCTCGGATTCGCCCCCGCCTCGGTGGCTGTGCCCGCCCTGGCAAGCCGACTGGGCCCCGGAGATCCTCCGGACCTGCAACGGGCAGCCGTCGCCTCACTGTCGCGTCACCCCCTTCCCAAGACCTGGACAGCACTGCTGGCCAACTGGAAGGGCCACAGTCCCCGGCTGCGGTCCGACATCGTGGACGTTCTCGTCCAGCGGCCTGCCTCTGCCGGCCTGCTGCTGGATGCCGTCGCGGCTGGCCGTGTGCTGATTGCCGACCTGACGGTCGAAAAACGCCAATTGCTGATCAACAACCGGGACGCGAGTCTGAAAGCACGGGCTGCCAAGTTGCTTGCGGGCGCGCCCACTCCAAACCGCGCCAAGGTGATCGCCCGCTACACGCCAGCGCTGGACAAGCCCGGTGATGCCAAAGCCGGGGCCGCGGTCTTCAAGAAACTCTGTTCCGCCTGTCACAAGGTCGGCACCATCGGCCACAAGCTCGGCCCCGATCTCAACAGCGTCAGCAACAAGTCGCCCCGCGACCTGTTGATCAACATCCTCGACCCCAACCGGGAAGCCCAGCCCAACTTCATGACCTACACGCTGGTCACCACCGAGGGCCGCGTTTTGACCGGAATCGTTTCCGCCGAAACCGCCGACTCGGTCACCCTGACACGAGCCGAAGGCAAGCGGGACATCGTGCCGCGCTCACAGATCGACATGCTTGTTTCCAACGGCAAGTCGCTGATGCCCGAAGGTCTCGAGAAAGAACTCTCGCCCCAGCTCCTCCGGGACGTGGTGGCATGGATCAAGGGTCTGAAACCGCCCGGCAAGTGACTGGCACCGCCGCCGGTTGCCCGCCCGGCGAACGGCCGATACAGTGTCGGCTGTCCCGGTTGTCCGGGAAACCTTCTTGAGAATCGCACACCGGAGAGACGCCAACATGTCACCTCGCATCACCACGCTGCTGCTGGTTGCCGCCGCCCTGTTGCTCACCCCNTTTGCCGGATCGGCCGAGGACAAGGACGGCTGGATCTCACTGTTCAACGGCAAGAATTTCGACGGCTGGAAGATCGGTGACGCCAAGCAGGGCAAGTGGAAGATCGAAAACGGGAACATCGTGGCCAACGGCCCACGAAGCCATCTGTACACGATCAAGGAATTCAAGAACTTTGAATTCAAGGCCGAGGTGATGACCACGCCCGGCAGCAACTCGGGCATCTACTTCCACACCAAGTACCAGGAGACCGGCTTCCCTGGCACCGGCTACGAGAGCCAGGTCAACGTGTCACACGGCGACCCGGTCAAGACCGGCAGCCTCTGGGGCGTCGTCAAGCTCTACGAGACCCCCGCCAAGGACAACAAGTGGTGGGAGCAGCACATCATCGTCCGCGGTCAGAACATCGTGGTGAAGATCAACGGCAAGACGGTGCTCGATTACACCGAGCCCAAGGGCGTCCAGGGGGGCCGCAAGATCAGTTCCGGCAGCTTCGCCCTTCAGGCGCACGACCCCAAGAGTGTCATCTACTACCGCAACTTGCGGGTCAAGCCGCTGAAGTAGCGTCGACTCAGCCTCACGACGAGCCAAACTGAAGGTCCAGCAGCAGTTGCTTGACCTCAGTCATCTCGACTGCGTCTCGCGCGACCGCCGTCGAGGAGCCGATCAGAACCGGCCCCTCCTCGGCCTCGCGACCGGGCGTTGGCAACCGCCCATGGCTGCCCCGGACAATCGAGGCGTCCAGTCCGATCACGTCCATGTAGTACCGCAGGCCCAGTTTTTTCTTCAACAGTCGTCCCGCCACCCGCAAGGCCGGCCATCTCAGTTCCGGATCCACAAACAATTCGACAGGGTCGTAACCCGGCTTGCGGTGAATGTCGACCGTGCGAGCGTAGTCAGGTGCCAACTGGTCATCGAGCCAGAAATAGTACGTGAACCAGGCCCCGGCCGAGGCCACCACGACCAGTTCTCCACTGCGGTGGTGATCGAGTCCTGCCGCAACTTGTTCGTCACGCCCCAGCACCCGGTCCACCCCGTCAATGGNCTCGAGAATTGCACGAACCCGTGGCACGTCACCGGGATCGTGGACATAGACGTGAGCCACCTGGTGATCGGCCACGGCAAAAGCCCGAGACCCGCCCGCATCGAGTGTCTCCCAGCCCAGTGCTTCGCGACGAACCGACAACAATCCCGCCTCACGCAGCACCCGATTCAAGGCCACCGGACGGTCGACACCAGTGATGCCATACTCCGACAACACCACCACGTCGGCACCGCTGTCCTCTGCCGCATCGATCACACGCCCAGCCTCGGCATCAACCTCGGCGAGATCTTCATCGATCGCCGGGTCATCGGGCCCCAGCCGCTGCAGGTTGTAATCCAGGTGCGGCAGGTAGGCCAGTGTCAGNGAGGGCCGATGCCACTGGAGAATCCGGATCGTGGCATCNGCAATCCAGCGGGTGCTGGAGATGTTGGCTCCCGGCCCCCAGAACCGCATCAATGGAAATGTCCCCAACTCGGCCTGGAGCCGATCCTTCAATTCGGCAGGCTGGCTGAAGCTGTCCATCACCTTGCGGCCATCGGCCGGGTAGCTGGGTCGTGGGGTGACCGACCAGTCGACCGGGGCGTACATGTTGTACCACCAGAAAAGCTTGGCGGTCGTGTATTCGGTGTCCAGACGACCGGCCGCCTGGTACACGCGTTCCCCACCCACCAGGCGATTGGATTGCCGCCAGAAGAATATTTCGGCCAATTCCCGTTCGTACCAGCCGTTGGCCACGACCCCATGGTCTCGTGGCAACAGCCCGGTCAACAGCGTGGACTGTGTCGAGCAGGTCACTGCCGGCAGAACGGTGCCCAACGGGCAGGCGAACCCGCGCCCCGCCAGGCTCGCCAGGTGAGGCGTGTGTTGGCCAATCATCGAGGGAGTGAGTCCGACGATGTCCAGGACGACCAGCGGGCGAGTCATCAGCCAGGGCTCGTCGGGTTATTCGGAATCCACGCCGGCCGGAGCGTTCTCGCGAAAGACATCCGGCGGAGTGAACTCGAATCGCTCGCTCCCACTGAAGAACTCGATCGGATTGTCATAGACAATCTTCTTGATCTGAGATTCCGCATGGCCACGACGCCGCAGTTCCATGATGAAGTCGGGAACCGCCGTCGGGTTGGACGGCCCCCAATCTCCCGCCGAATTGACCATGATGCGATCGTCGCCGTACATCTCGATAATGTCAGCGGCTCGTGACGGAGTGCACTTGGTNACCGGGTACAGCGTCATGGCACACCAGAAACCTTCCTCACGGGCCACTCCCACGGTGTGCTCCTCCACATGGTCGATCAACACCCGGCCCGGATCCACCCGGCTGTCTTCCAACAGCATGTCGACNATCATCCGCGTGCCCTTGTACTTGTCGTCCAGGTGNGGCGTGTGGATCAGGATCAACTCGTTGGTCCGCATGGCCAACTCGACGTGCTCGCGAAAGATCGTGCATTCGTTGGGCGTGTTCTTGTTCAACCCGATCTCACCAATCCCCAGTACGCCGGGCTTGTCCAGAAACTCGGGAATCATCGCGATCACTTCCCGCGACAATTCAACGTTCTCAGCCTCCTTGGCATTGATGCACAACCACGTGTAGTGCTGCACCCCNGACCAACTCGCACGAGTCGGCTCGAATTCAGTCAGTTGTCGAAAGTAATCACGGAACCCGTCAACACTGCCGCGATCGAAACCGGCCCAGAAAGCCGGTTCGCTGACACCGACACAACCCATTCGGGCCATCCGCTCGTAGTCGTCTGTGACACGAGAGATCATGTGGACGTGTGGGTCGAAGAAATACATCTCTCTACTCCGTCGGGTTCAAGCGTCGNTGCCGGATGAATCGNCCGTCTCGGGNGAAACCGTNGAATTCCAACCGGGTTGATAGGGATCACTGAAGAGAACCTGGATCTGTTCGGCACGATTGAGTCCCGGACCAGCCAGAATCTCCAACCCTTGTCGAATCCGCTCCCGTCGCTCATCCGCATCCACCGCGTCAGCCCCATCGGAGCGGTCGATCCGGTCCAGAGAAGCCCCGAGCACGAGCAATCCGGCTCGAATGTCCAGGTAGACCTGGTCAAACACTTCCGCCGCGTTTTGCACCGATTCCATTGCAATCCCTCCCCCCACTCACCTGGTCAGCCGCCTGGCAGCCAACACCTTCGAACTAGTCTCGCCACGCGGCCCGGGGAATTCAAGAGGCCGGCAACGGGAGCGATCCGCGGTTCGATACAACCGCAACAGCTCACAGTCGAAATCATTCAACGGTCGCGGCCACGTTGGCCGGGATCCTTTGCACCTGCCCGTCCCGGTCGACGCAAGCCAGGACCGAACCGGCCGTTGCCAACAGATCATCACCACGAAAAATCGAATACTCGTGCTCGAGTTTTGCTGCCCCCACCTTGACCAGTTTTGTCACCAACCGCAAAACGTCGTCGTAATGAGCCGGCTTGTGGTATCGCGCTTCGAACGAGACAACCACGAAAAATCGTCCATCCGCCTCCATCTGCCGATAGTCCCCTCCCTGCGAACGGAACAACTCGGTACGGCCCATTTCGTAGTAGCTGAAGTAGTTGGAATGGTGCAGGAACCCCATCGCGTCGGTTTCGCTGTACCGCACACGGATCTCGATTTCGTTTTCACAAGCCATGTCGTCTCTTCGCCAGAACCACAAAACCCAGATCTTGGCCACCGTTCGATCTCACCNATCGATTATCGGGAACTCTCCGGGCCGTGGAAAGCGGTCATCACGAAAGAANCGATCCTTGAGGAAAACGGGCGACAGACTATTCTAGTGACTCGACCGGCCGGCACTGGACCGACCGAAAGCTGGTCTNTTCCTCCGAGCAACAAGTCGTGCTCCGCATCCTGGTCGCCGATCCGCTTGCCGATGCCGGCCTGGACGTATTGCGTCACCAGGACGGCATCGAACTCGATCTCCGCAACGGCCTTGAGGGCGAGTCGTTACGCGAGGCCCTGTCCCGGGCAGACGGGGTGATCGTTCGCAGCGGCACGGAATTGACCGCCGAGGCCCTGGAAGACCAGCAACGCCTGCGGGCGATCGTACGTGCGGGGGTCGGGACGGACAACATTGACCTCGAAGCCGCCACACGGGCCGGCGTGGTGGTGATGAACACTCCGGCTGGAAACACNACCAGCACCGCCGAACACTCGATCGCCATGCTCATGGCNCTGACCCGAAATATCGCGCCAGCCGCTCACAGCCTCCGGGATGGACAATGGGCTCGCAGCCAATTTGTCGGCACCCAACTCGCCGGAAAGACACTCGGCGTGATCGGATTGGGCCGGGTGGGACTGGCCGTCTGCCAGCGAGCTCGCGGACTGCAGATGAGAATCATCGGCTTCGACCCCTTCCTCTCATCGGAACGGGCCACAGAACTGGGCATCGAGTTGTTCGAGGATCTCGACGCCATTTTTCCTGAGTGTGATTTCCTGACCGTACACACGCCATTGACCAGCCAAACACGTGGCCTGATCGATGCCGACCGATTGGCCGCGATGAAGGCCGGGGTGCGGATCATCAACTGCGCCCGTGGCGGAATCGTGGACGAACAAGCGCTGGCTGAAGCACTCGCCAGTGGGCACGTCGGCGGTGCCGCGATCGACGTGTTCGAGCAGGAACCCCCCGGCGACCATCCCCTGCTGAGCGATCCCCGGGTGTTGGCCACCCCCCACCTGGGAGCCTCTACCGAGGAGGCCCAGGAGTCGGTTGCCATCGAGGCCGCCGACATCTTGTCCGCTTTCCTTGTCAACGGCGAGGTGCGTCACGCAATCAACATGGCACCGATCTCGGCCACCGACCTGGCCGGCATCCGTGTCCATCTCGACCTCGCACATCGGCTCGGCCTGCTGCTCTCACAGCTGAATCGTGCCGGACGAGTGCGATCGGCCAGGATCGAGTATCGGGGCGAGGTCAGCGAAAAAAGTACGCGACTGGTGACCGCCAGTTTTGCAGCCGGATTGCTCAGCGAAGCACTCGACGCCGAAGTCAATCTCGTGAACGCCGAGTGGATGGCTCGCGAACGGGGAATCGAGATCACGGAATCACGGTCCTCCGAGGCGGGTGATTTCTCGACACTGATCCGCACCTCACTGGAAACGGAATCTGGAACTCATTCCGCTTCGGCCACGGTCTTCGGCAACCAGTTTCTCCGCCTGGTCCGACTCGATGGATTCCAACTCGATGCGTTTCTCGACGGCAACCTGCTGGTGATTGTCCACCGGGACATTCCCGGATTGATCGGGTTCATCGGAACCGTCCTGGGTCAACACGAGGTCAACATCGCTCACCTGTCGCTGGGACGGGAACGGACCGAACCCGGTGGTGACGCGTTGGCGGTGCTCAACCTCGATTCTCCTCCGACAGACGCATCACTTGATGCCCTGCGTGAACACGACCAGGTGACCAGCGTCGAATCGCTGCGGTTGCCCGCTGCCGGCGCGCCACTGCCCTGGCTGGGCGGTTGCTAACCGCCGATTGCGTTGAAGAACGAGCCACGAGCCGCCTAGAATGCGCGCCCTTCAAGAGGCGACAAACACCGGAGAATCCAGATGGTGACGGCGAGTGCCTCGGCTCTCCAGGCCCACGTTCTCACGCTCAACCGGGGCTACGTTGCCGTCCAGATCATCTCCGCTCGCCGTGCCTTCTGCCTGCTCATCAAGGGTTCCGCCGAAATCGTCAATGTTGAGGACGGTCACTACCGCTCCTACGATTTCGAATCCTGGCGAGAAACCGGTGAAATGAAGACGGCCTTCGGAGAACGCAACGACGCCGAGGACTGGATCAACTCGGTCAGTTTCTGTGTCGAGGTGCCCCGGATCATCCGCTTGCTGCGGTACGACCGGGTCCCCCAGCACGGCGTCAAGTTCAATCGCCACAACATCTTTCGGCGCGACCACAGCCACTGCCAGTATTGCAAGCGGCGTTTCCCAGCATCACAACTCAGCCTCGATCATGTCGTCCCCCGGAGTCGGGGAGGCCGAACGACCTGGGACAACATCGTTTCAGCCTGTCTCAAATGCAATGCCGCCAAGGGGGGCCGCACGCCACGTGAGGCCGGGATGACACTGGCCAATCCGCCCCGCAAACCGAACCGAAGTCTCCTGCTGCCACAAGCGGTCGCCTCAAAGAAATACACCTGCTGGCAGTCATTCTTGACCCCGTCCCAATGGACCAACCAGGTGGAAAATCCGGGCAGGCAAACAGCTCAGACGGGCAACCGCGCCTCGTAAACAGGGCCACTTTAGACGGTATTGCAAGCCGGTGATGCCGCTGGTAGTCTCTGACCAGTGGGCAATTTCCCTTGTTTTTGCAGTCCATTTGCCCCGGTCAGCCTCGATTCAGGAGCTGCAGCCATGAGGTTTCGCTCACAGTCCTTTCCTGACGCACGACGGTCGGGCTTCACCCTGATTGAACTGCTGGTAGTGATCGCGATTATCGCGGTGCTGGCCGCACTGCTGTTGCCGGCCGTACAACAGGTTCGTGAGGCGGCTCGCCGCACCGAATGCATCAACAACATGAAGCAGATCGTCCTGGCGATCCACAACTACGCCGACTCGTTCCACAGTTTTCCTCCCGGCTATATCCCATCCGGCAATTCCCAGACCATCGCCGCTTCCTTTCCCGAGGAAACCCAGCTTCCGATCCCACTCTCCCCGCAGGGACCAAACCTCGTCTTCGGCCCGCAACCGGCACGGTACCAGGAATGGAGAATGTCGTTCGACTGGGGCTGGCAGGCGTTGATCCTGCCCCAGATGGGAGCCGGTGGGACTACCGAGATCAACTTCAAGGAACTCAAAACCAGTCCGAACAACATGATGAAGATGACGCGAGAGATGTCCTCCTATGTTTGTGGCAGCGCTCGCCTGGCCTCCATGCGGCCCGGGCGATCGGCCACCAGCGAAGGATTCGGCTACTCGACCTACCGCGCCTGCATGGGCACCCGGGGCACCAATGGCACCATGTACGTCAACAGTCGAATCACTTTCCGTGATGTCGAGGACGACGACTCCCACACCATCCTGATCGGTGAATCACTGATGGGACTCTGGGGCGACGGATACAGTTGCTGTGCCCGGGTCGCCGACGACAACAACGACAATATCCCCGACCGTCTTGTCGCCAACCAGCCGCAACAATTCGACACATGGTGGACACAAAAGGGTATCCATTATTTTGGGTTCGGGAGCTGGCATCCCGACGTCGTTGTTTTCGGATTCGTCGATGGCCGGGCCACAACGATCGACAAGTACATCGACTTCAAGATTCTCAAGGCCTTGGCCACTCGCAACGGTCGCGAAACGATCAACCTGCCACGTTGACCGGTCAGGCTCTCGCAATCGGGAACACCAGGGACTCTTCGATCCGCCCGAGTCCGAGCGTCCGCATCACCAAGCGGTCGAACCCCAGTGCCACTCCGGCACAATCGGGCAATCCCGCCCGCTGAGCAGCTTCGAGCCTGCTGGTCACAGGCAAGCCACGACGCCCCGAGGCAACACGGCGTTGCGACTGGCTGGCCATCCGCTCGGCCAACTCGTCGGCATCGGTCAACTCCTGATACCCGTTGCAGATTTCCAGGCCATCGATGAACAATTCCATCCGTTCTGCCACGTCGACCTCGCCGTGGCGGACTCTCGCCAGGGCGGCCTGGCTGGCCGGGTAATCAAAGAGGAACTCCGGGCAATCTCGCCCCAGTGTCGGTTCCACACGCTCGGACAACAACAGGTTCAGCCAGGCGTCCCGATCCGACTCGTCCAATCCGTCGGGAACCGTCTCGAGTTCACGACGCGCCAGGCCGATCACTTCAGCCGTCGATCGTCCCAGGACTTCAGTTCCGATGGCCCGGTCAAAGGCCTCGTCGTAATTGATTCGCCCAAACCGCTCGCCGCTGCCCTCACCCAAAACCCAGGGAGGTGGATCGGCGGGCACTTCGGCGACTCCACGCACCACGCTCTCCACCAGGTCCATCTGCTCTAGATAGGTCGACCCCGGCTCATACCATTCGACGATCGTGAACTCGGGATTGTGCCGCGTCCCGGTTTCGCCACACCGAAAAGCACGAGTCACCTGGAAGATCGGCCGCCCCCATTGGGCAACCAGCCGTTTCATCGCAAATTCCGGAGACGTCTGCAAAAAGAACTCCGTGTCACCATCCGGCTCCGGGACAACAAAAGGCTCGATGTGTTCATCAACACACACATCCCTGGAAAGCAGCGGGGTCTCGACCTCCAGGTACCCCGCCTCGTCAAAGACACGCCGAAGCCTCCCCAGCATGTCGGCCCGCGCCGCCAGGACTTCCCACGAGGCCACCGCTCGCCAGTCGTCTGGATGAAGCAACGTCATAGTTCGGCCCGGATTGCCCGTGCCAGCCTCGCCATTCCATCGGCAAGCCGTTCAGAGTTCTCGACACCGAAGCTCAATCGCAACTGGTTCCTCGGGCGCACGCCGTCCACACCGATGTGGCAGAGATCGCCGGGCACATACATGACCTGTTCCTGTTGGACAGCCCGATTGAACAACGCCCCATCAAAACCCGCGTCGACGTGTTCCGGAACAGTCAACCAGACATAGAGTCCGCCATCGGGGACCAGCCACTCCACGCCTTCAACGTCACCAAGATGCACGGCGGCGGCTTCGGTCAACGCATCTCGCTTAACGACGTAGGCATCACGCAAGTGGTCAACGTGGCTGGCAAACAGGCCATCCTCGAGCACTGTCGCCAACAGATGCTGGCTGAAGCTTGTCGATCCAAAATCCTGGTTCCCCTTGAGATCCAGGACGGGCCCGACCAGATCGCGTGGCAAGATGCCGAACCCCACCCGCAAACCTGGTGAAAAGCACTTTGAAAAGGTCTGGACAAGAGCCACCGTCTCACCCTCTTCATCGAAACTCCAGACGCTCGGCCGGGACACTCCGTCGTAATACAACTCGCGATACGCCGCATCCTCGACGATCAAGATCCTCTGCTGTCCGGAGAGTTCCGTGACGATTTCCACCAGCCGACGTCGGCGATCCGTGGCCAGGCTGACACTGCGTGGATTGTCGAAATCGCTAACGACGTAGATCATCTTGACCCGCTGGAGTTGCCCCTCCGCGTCGAGCGCTGCCAGAGTTCGTTCAAGAGAATCGATCCGCATCCCGTCCGCGTCGGACTCGATCGGAACCGCACGAGCTCCCTGGCCATTGACGGTTCCCAGCATCACGTAATACGTCGGATCGGCAATCAGACAAATATCGCCCGGATCAAGCGTGGCCTCGCAGAGCAGCGCCAGCATCTGTTGGGAACCGGTCGACAACACCAACTGGTCGCGGTCGATCTTCAACCCGACTGCATCGGCCGTCACTCCTTCGAGGCCGGCCAGGTACTCCAGCAACAGGTCTCGTAACCGTTGGGCCCCCTCGGTCGTCTCGTATTGCAGCCCCGCCCGAGCCAACGTGGGATCACTCAACATTCTCTCAACCGCCCGACTGGTCGCTTCGATCGGCAGTGTCTGGGGATCAACCAGACCCGCCGCAAGCGAAATACACTCGGGATGATCCACGGCCTGCTTCATCATGAAGCCAACCACGTTGTTGGCCGACCAGTCCCGACGACGACTGAGGAATCGTCCGACCGGGTCCGTTGTTGACGATGGTGTTGCCATCTCCGGGTCCACCCCTGATGAATCAGTCGCGGCGCAGGGTCTTGCGTGCGTACTGTATGGCATCGACCAAAACATCGACATCAGACGAGTCGTTGTATGCAGCAAAACTGGCACGGGTCGTGGCGACGACCCCCAGGCGGCTGTGTAGTGGCATGGTGCAGTGATGCCCGGCCCGGACGGCCACCCCTTTTCGCTTGAGCAATTCGGCCATATCGTGCGGGTGAACCCGCTGGTCACTGAAACTGACAATCGCCCCCTTGTGCTCGATTGCCGGACCGTGAATCACCATGTCGGGAATCTCGCTCAAACGCTTCTGCGCCTCTTCCAACAATGCGTGCTCGACACGCCCGATCTCGTCGAACCCCAGTCCGACCACATAATCAACGGCCGCGCCCAGTGCGATCGCCTGCGCCACCGGCAGCGTGCCCGCTTCAAATTTTGCCGGCAGTTCAGCCCAACTCGACTCGGTCAGCCCCACCTCGCTGATCATGTTTCCCCCGAACAGGAACGGGTCCATCTGTGAGAGCCATTCACGACGCCCGTACAACACGCCGACACCCGAAGGGCCATACAGCTTGTGGCCGGAAAAGGCGAGAAAATCAACCTGGGGATTGGACACGTCGACGGCAGCATGAGGAACACTCTGGGCCCCGTCCACCAGCACCAATGCACCCACCGCACGGGCCGCCTCGACCAACCGCTCGATCGGATTGACCGTCCCCAGCACGTTGGACATCCCCGTGACTGCAACCAGGCGGGTCCGCGGTGTGAGGCATTCGTCGAGTCGCTCCAGATCCAGTCGACCGTCATCGGTCATCGGAATGTGCCGCAACACGGCCCCGGTCTGAATGGCCACCTGCTGCCAGGGCACCAGGTTCGCGTGGTGCTCCATTTCATTGACCAACACTTCGTCACCAGGCGACAACTGGGACCTTCCCCACGACTGGGCGACCAGGTTGATCGACATGGTCGTGCCCGAAGTGAAAATCACTTCCTCGGGATACTCCGCTCCAATCATCCTCGCAATCCGTTCACGAGATCCTTCGAGCGCTTCATCCACCTGAACACCAAACTGGTACACACCCCGGTGTGAATTGGCGTAATACCGTTCGTAGCAGTCACTGAGCGAGTCAATCACAACCCGCGGCTTCTGGGCGCTGGAAGCAGAGTCCAGGTAGACCAGCGGCGTGCCATCCGCCAGCGGACGGTTCAGGATCGGAAAATCGTCGCGAATAGTCTCCACGCCCCTCAGTCCTTTTTGTCGTGGCTCGTTTCGCCAATCGGGATCAGGTCGAGGCACCGGTGGCGGCATCTTGTGAATACACCAGTGTCTTGAGCACCTTGAATCCCAGCAATCCGCAACGTTGTCGCACGGCCGTCAATTGGACTTGCAGCAAGTCGAGCATCGCCGGAGCATCAAATGCCTCGATTTCGCTGAGCGTCATCCCTTCGATGTGTTCGCAAAGAATCGAGGCGGCAGCCTGACTGATGGCACACCCTTCGCCGTCAAAAAATGCCTGCTGGATCCGGTTTTCCGAGTCGATCTGCAACTGCAACTGGACCCGATCACCACACAGCGGGTTCCGCTCGGTGTGAGTGCAACTGGGAGCGTCGAGTTGGCCGCGATGATACGGCGACTCGTAGTGATCCAGGATCAACTCATCGTACAGTTCGTCGCTCACCGGCGTCTCCCGTCACTCATCCCCAACCGGCAGGCTCTCAACCCAACGCCACGCGTACGGTACTGCCACCGCTATGACTTCCATTCTAGGAGTCGCCACGGGCAACGCCAAGGCAGGTCTTGTCCAGAGATCACTCACCGGGCGTCAGAGAATTTCGAGTTCGGGGAGCCCGGTCCCGGTTGTCACCTGCCGAGCCACCTCGATGGCCACCTTCTGGCTGATCGCCATCAATTGATCTCTCACCGGGCTGTCGTCGGCAATCAATGTGCTGATCCGGCCCGCATCCCCACGTATCCTCACCTCCGGATCAGCCGGCAATTCACCCAGGAAGGGCAACCCCAACTCCTCCGCCTTGTCACGCGCCCCACCCCGACCAAAAATATCGCCCGTCATGTTCTCGACCATCCCCAACACAGGAATCTTGACCTGTTTGAACATCGAGACAGCCTTGAGCGCATCGAGCAGCGCGACCTGCTGCGGGGTGCAGACGATGACCGCGCCTGAGAGTGAAAGCAATTGGGAGAGCGTCAGAGCAACATCACCTGTGCCCGGCGGCATGTCGATGACAAGGTAATCCAGCTCACCCCAGTCGGTGGACTGCAGGAACTGGGTCAGCGTGCGATGCAGCAAGGGGCCTCGCCAGATCACCGCCTGATCCTCCTCGACATGGAACCCCATCGACATCAATCGCATCCCGTCAACTTCCAGGGGCTGGATGCGGGGCACGGGTTCACCGTCGGGCCCAACGTGTTCGACCACCGACGGCTCTCCACTGGCACCCAGAAGATGCGGCACACTCGGGCCATACACATCGGCATCCATCAGCCCAACACGCGCTCCAGAAGCCTTCAACGCGAATGCCAGTCCTGCAGCAACGCTGCTCTTGCCAACCCCACCCTTTCCACTGCCAACACAGATCACGTTGGCAATTTTCAGACCGATCTTCCCTCCCGAATTCGAACCACGCACCGTGCGTTCAAAGATCACCTCAACGGCTCCATCGGTCGCTTCATCGATGAGCCGTTCGATCCGTTCCGGCTCGGGATAGGCCGTCGTCGGCAGTTCGATGGTCACCTGGACGGCTCCATCGGCCTCCTCCACCGACTGGACCATTCGCAAATCACCCAGCGAACGTCCCAATTCGGGATCGATGATCGCTTCCACCTTGCCCCGCAGTGTCACATCATTCATCGTCTGATTTCATCCCCTTGCCGGACCCTCCAGTCCAGACGGTCATGTCACGTTCTTCAACACTCGCTGACACATTGCCAACAGCCGAGAAGGAGTCACCGGCTCAAAAAGCACGGTGGTCGCCCCCAACTCTCTCAGCGGCCATTCCAGTTCTCCGGTGTCCAGTGATCCGATCACCACGATCGGCCAGCCCCGATCCCATCCTTCCAACAAACGCAGCACGTCAGGCTGCCCTGCCGCCAAGTCAGCCACGACCACTCCACGTCGACTGGCATCGGCCAGCGCGAACACTTCCGGAACGCTCCCGGCCGATTCGATGTCATCGATCTCGCCAACACCGCCCCCCGAAACTGCTTGACGCGACCACTCGGTCTTCAATTCACGAAAAAACCGGCCGGACTGTTCCAAGACGATGACCGACGACACGCCCACTTCCACGAATGGTTTGACGACTCAACAGCCCGATTCTAAGGAGGCCATCGACGGGCAGCAATGCGGCGGGAATCTTGCCGTCCGCGTGACGTGTCAGTAGGCTTCAGACGTTCATGAGAACACTGGACCGAAAACCGGGGGTTGGCCCTGGGCCACACGAGTTGCAATTGAAAGAGATGGACAAGCAAGATGAGCGAACAAGACACGCCGCTGGTGAATATTCTGATGGGCAGCAAGTCGGACTGGAGTACGATGCAGCACACCCGTGACATGCTCGACCAGTTTGGCATCGCCAACGAGTGCCGGGTGCTCTCGGCACACCGAACTCCCGAGGAAACTTCGGAGTACGTCGGTGGAGCTGAAGAGCGAGGAGTCGAGGTCATCATCGCGGCAGCCGGTGGAGCCGCACACCTGGCAGGCGTCTGTGCCGCCCACACCGTCCTGCCGGTCCTCGGTGTCCCCATGACGGGCTGGGCCACCGATGGAATGGACGCCCTGTTGGCCACGGTCCAGATGCCCCGGGGCATCCCCGTGGGCACACTCGCCATCGGCAAGGCCGGAGCTGTCAACGCCGCGCTGTTGGCTATCGCAATCTTGGCCGGCAGTCGCCCCGAACTCAGACAACAAATCAGGGATTACCGGCGGGGACAGGCCGATGCCATTTTGGCCGAAACACTGGAATAATTTTTCTCCCCTGCGGCACCGCGAAAAACCGACGGAAACGGTGACCGCACCGGCGACTCATGAATGACCGTGGGCCACGAGGATCGCGGCCGTGGCTGGGCACGGCGCTGTCGACGGTGGCTGGTGCAACCGGGTTGGCAGGGCTGGCTGTCAGGCTCAGTGTCCGGGATGCACTGCCGGCCACCGGCACAATGTTCTACGCCACGCCCTGGCCGGTACTGGCCAGCCTGCTGGTGTTGTTGGCCGGTGGCCTGAGACTCCGCAACCGCTCACCGTGGACCAGTCCGGTCGCCGCCATCGGCTTGATTGTGATGGTGGCCTGGGCGATCAACTCCCATTCGAACCCACCTCCCACCAAACTCTCCGACGACACGCTGTCCTGTTTGACGTGGAACACCGACCATGGACAGGCTGGCTGGGATCGGCTGGCCCAGACCATTCACGGCGAACCCGCCGACATCATCTGCCTGGTCGAGGCCGGGCCAACAGAACCGGAACTCGATCGATTCTGGCAAGGCAGGTTCCCCGATCACGCGTCCAGTGGACTCGGCAGCGGAATGCTCGTCCTGGTCAAAAATGGCACGGTCCACCAGGCCCGCTCGGGATCCCTGGCCAACACCGTTCGCTTTCGACAATTCGACATCTGTTGCCGCGGCCACGAACTGGTGCTGATCCTTGCCGACGTCACAAGCACTCCCTGGATCTCGCGACAACACGCCCTGGCACAACTCCACAAACTGGCCACCACCATCACCAACAAGCCGGTTCTCGTCACCGGTGACTTCAACACCCCGACCGACTCGGCATGGTTTGACCGGTGGCGTCTCTCGCTCACAAACGCCTGGGAGGTTGCCGGAAGCGGATTCCGCCCCACATGGCCGCTCCCGCTGCCGCTGCTCGACCTGGACCAGGCCTGGGGAAACCGCCGTGTCGGCTTCGTCGATTGCCACACGGCCTGGAGTTCACACTCCGATCACCAACAGCTGATCACTCGTTTTGCGATCAATCCGCGATAACGATCTCCAGGTCCCAGCTGCACTCTATGCAACCGCGAACCGACTGGTAGGCCGGACACTTCGCCGAAAATGTCGCCAGGGCTCGCTCCACCGCGTCGTGATCAATGGACTGATCGGCCACAAGCCGAAAAAGCAGTCGAATCGCCGTGATCCGCAGCACGTCCTCGACTTCGGCAATGTCACCCTCAACCGATGCCACCAACCGTTCTGACGTCACAATTGACCGCGCATCCAGCGCGGCTGCCAGGGACCCGGTCAGTCACCCGGCCACGCCAGCAATCATGTGGTCCAGGGTGGCAGGATACTCGGGTCCATCAAATTCACGGCCGTACTTCTGGGCATAGAAGTCCCGGATGCCTCCGTGGATTCCAAAATCAAGCACCCCGTCAAACCCTTCAATGCGAGCGGTCCGATGAGGCCCCTGGTGCCTGGTGATCTCGATCCGACTGGTGTGCACGACGCTCATGGCTGATCACCTCGCAGTTGAGTAGCAGAACAAACAGATGCAACGCATTGTCCGTGCCGGAAATCGCCTGTCAATCGGCTCGAACAGATCTCGTTGACTCTCCAGGCACCTCAACACCACAATGCGTCAGTGTTTCTCCACGCCCACCTCGACGAGTCATGCCATGAGCGAGTCCCGGACAGCCGCCAACTATCACCTTGTCGATTTTTCGGAAATCCCCGGCACCGAGTGCCCCTGTGGCACGGCTCGACGGGCCTTCGCCGACATCGAATCCTATCCGGGGACGATCCACGTCACCGAGATTTCAGCCGATGCCCAGTTGCATTACCACAAGCGATTGACCGAAACGTACTACTTCCTCGAGTGCGATGATGACGCGCAGATGCAGCTCGACGACGAACTGATTCCAGTTCGACAGGGGCAGTGCATCATGATTCCCCCAGGCACTCGACACCGCGCCGTGGGCACGATGAAAGTGTTGATCGTCGTCTTCCCCAAATTCGATCCCGACGACGAGTGGCTGGACTAGACCATTCCGAGCCGTTTCCGCAAGAACCACTCCAGTGACAGCAGCACGACGAAAACCCCCAGCACGTACCAGTTGTCCCAGAGTTCAATGACGGTCGCCTGGGTCAACCCGTTGGCGGCAGGCTCGGCCGCCAGTTGTTCGATTGCCTCGTGGAATTGTTCCGGAGCAAATCGACCGGCACCGCTGAGTTCAGAGATCTGTTCCAGCAACCCGGGATCTGCTGCTGGATCATCCAGTTCCAGGTCGCGGGCATCGATCAAAAACCTGGCCCGGGCCGGCAAACCGATCGCCTGGCCGTCACGACGGGCATTGACCTCGACCCAGTAATCCCCGGCATCGGACGTTTCAGCAAACCTCGCGGAAAACGCATCGCTTTCCCGTCGCGGCCTCAACTGGACCTCCCGTTGCCCCGGAGCAACCACCTGGACCTGGAACTCGGCATCGTCGATCGGCCGCCCGTCCGCATCACGTGCTCCGAACCGCAACGGCACTTCCGCCGCCGCATTGAATGTCCGAGGTTCCACCTGGACCCAAACCGGCTGATCCGAGTCGTCCTCTTTGTGTGACAACCAGAAGATCATCTGCTGCCAAAATCGCTGATGAACTTCACGGAACCCGAACTGGAACCAGAAGTAGGTCGAATCACCGGCAAAGGCGATCAGCCGGCCCGTTCCGGTATCGGCCGACAACAACATCGCATTCCCATCGGAATCTCGAGCCAGCACATCGACGAACTCGTTCTTGGGGCGGATCCGATTCGCTTTCTCCAATGGCGGCAACGCCTCCCAACGGGTCCGGTTCGCCTCCCCGTTGTCGGCAATTCGCATGATATAATGTGACAATCCGGCATCGGTGGGGACCACCCGGACATCCTGCATCAGATGCAAATCGGTCTCGATCGCCCCGGCCCCCTGCAATTCGGCCGGGTTCATCGCCACCGGCGACAGGGCATCCAGCGGTGTGTTGGCATAGCCCCCGGCACCAAAAGCACTGAATCCACCCAGCATCAGCAAACCAGCCCCATCACGAACCCGGGCCGCCAGGCTGGCCAGGTGTTCCCGGCCGAGCGTGCTGGCTGGAACATTCCCGAGAATGTAGACGTCATGCGTGTCGGGTGCGAACAGGTCCGCCGCGAGGCTCGCCGCGCGGCCTCCTGGTCCGGTTCGTACGATATGAGTTTCCAACTGGATCTTCTCCGACGCCCTCAGCAACTGAACGCTGCGGATCTCGGGACGCGGACGATCAATGTAGGCCACGCGAATCCCACCGCGTCGCACGCTGATCAATGACCGCCGCAGATTGTTGGTCCGACGCACCTCGCCCGGAAGGCCGTCAGCCTCGACAGCGATCTTGAATTCTCCGGACCGGGTGGGCACGAAAGACAACTCGATCTGGCGAACATCCTCATCCTGGGTCGTCGTGATCCGCCGGATCGGCGACGTCCGACCAGTGGATGGTGGCTGAACCATCGGCCCCGACTGACCGACCGTCCGCCCGGCCCGATCTTCGACCTTCAGCCGCACGGTGACATCACGATTGGCCGCTCCCATCAATCGCACCCGCGCCCGGACGATCACCGCCTTGTTCTCGAAGACGACTCGATCGACGAGCAAATCGTCGACAGCCACATCGAGCGAATTGTCGCTGGATCCAGAAGCCCCAAAGGGAACGGTGTACACCCGCAAGCCCTGGTCTCCCAGAAGCCTGGCCACACGACGCGGATCAAGATCAAACGGGGCGACCGCTCGTTGGGCACCGTCCCCCATCAGGATCACACCACTGATCTGCTGATTCCGAGCCTCCTGGAACACCTTTTCAAGCACGCTGCCCATCGCCGTCTGGTCACCGGTCGTTTCCGTTTTCGGCAACCGATCCTGGCCCAGTTCTAGGGGAACAAGTTCCTTGTCAAAGTCGAAAAATCGAACCTCGATGTTGCCATCAACCTCTTCCAGTTGACCCCGATGCTCCGCGACGGTTTCGACCAGTGCCTCCCGGCGCGTCTTACCACCGGCCGCGTCCGCGACCCCCATGCTCTTGGAGCGATCCATCACCACGGCCAGCACCCGCGGCCTGCTGTCGGGTTCAATCAGTTGCAGGCTGGGCCTGAACATCGTGAAGGCCAGCACCAGGACGACGGCAAGCCGCAGGAACAACAACAGCCTGGCGGCGCCCGGCGACACGGTTCGCAGGCGACGAGGATAACTCCAGATGACCAGCCCCATGACGGCGACAATGACCGTCACCACCATCGACCAGTGCCAGGCCGGTGCCATATCGAACCGGATCATGCACGGCCTCCGGCCACGCTCACCTGGCCCCCTCGATCGGTGTCGTAGAATCGGTTGGCGACCAGGTGTTCACAGCAAAAGGCCAGGAGAAGAAGAACCAGCACCAGCGGAAAAACCTCTCGCCCCACCCTCATATCACCGACCCGACGTTCGAGTTCCTCGAGATCACCGGCGACCTGGTAACGATCAGCACCCAGCAACGCATCCAGGTCCTCCTTCCCCAGTCTCGTCAAGTCGCGTTCAGCGGCATCCAGATTCAGGCTGAATCCGGCTCTCCATTCGGCCGCATCACCCCGACCACGTACCTGGTAATGCCCCAGGGACTCGGACACATCGATCGTGAGCAATTGGCCGTCGCGAGACTGGCCCGGCTGCTGGCTGCCATCGGGAGTCACAACGGAGAACTCGGTAACCGGTCGCGACGGAAACAACTGGATCGCCAGCGAGGTGTTCGCCTCGTAGGTGTAGGCTTCGCCGGAACGCTGGGCCAGGTAACCCACCAGTTGATCGACCAGCACCACGTACCAGTCTGACCGGGCGAGATCATTCCATTGCCAGCGCAAATCCAAGGCGGTGGCCAACATCAGTGATCGCCCCCGGCCCAGCCCGCGTTCCAGCAACGCCGGATCGTGAGCATCTCCGGTGAAACGAGACACCACCTGGCTGTCCACGCCGGCTTTCAGTCTCCAGTAGTACCGGACATCTCGCAGCACGAGGTCGCCGGCACCTCCAAGATCTGCGAACAATTTCAAGGCCGGATGGGTCGTGTTCCGCAGATCAAGGTATTCGGGTGGCGTGAACTTTCGCGACACATCCAACGCGGCCGGCAAGACGGCCTGGGCCGCTGCCGTGTTGTACGAGGACGGTTTCACCCCGCGGCCTTGTTGCCAATGGACGCTCGAGCCCAAGACGACCCCCAGACCACCTCCTTCCCGGACAAACTCCTCCAAGTTGTTCCATGATTCTTTTCGGATCTCCGGCACATTCATCAGGATCACGGCCCGGTATTCCGCCAGCCTGGCATCAGACAATCGATTGGGTGGCAAGTGGTCACAGCGAAACCGTGCCTTGCCTCGCTCGACCTCCTGCCGTGGAGACAGGGCTTCGATAAGGTACGCCGCCTCCGACGCTGTTGGCGCGACCAACAGGACGCGAGGAGCCGAGGCCACCGCCACGGTAAAAAATGCCACGTCGTCGGCAGCCAGCGGATCACTCGAGCGCAACCGCAATTCTCCCTGCACATACGGACCGGTGAGTCCATCGGCGACCAGGCTGACAGTTGCTTCGGATTCCCCCATCAGCTTGACCTCTGCGGATCCACGTGGCACACGTTGCCCGGCGGCATTGAGGACCACCAGATCCACCGTCTGAGCCACCTCGCCATTCAACCCGGTGCCATTCACCGTTGCGGTGATTGTCACCGCTCCGCCATCGGCGACCGTCTGCCGAGAGACGTCCAGCGAGGCGATCCCCGTATTGATCGGTTTGGCCACTCCCGTATCCACGACGTATACGCCTCCCAGCCACGGACACTCTTCCACTGCCCGACTCAACCGCTTGGCGTCGGCGGTCCCCCGTGACCAGGCACCACGAGCCAGGTCGGTGAACACGTAGACCTCACGGACAAATCCATCTTCGCCGGCCGCTCGAGTCACTTCACGTTCGCGATGCGACTCCAGAAGGGACAGGCCACTTTCGATGCAGCCGTTCAGCGTCCGGCTCACCGAATGCAGGGCCAATTGATCAATACGGCGGCGCAGGGCCACCGGGCTGGACTGGAAGATCACGAATCGACCAGCCGACGCCGTGGATTTGTCTCCGTCCGAAGATGTCCCGCGGGTCGATTCGACCGCGGTGTCGATAATCGCCACCTGGCTCCCGGCCGGGAGACGGTCCAGGTGTTCCAACGCGATGTCCTGAGCCACCTCGAGCCGGGTCTTGCTCTGGTGACGGTATTCCATGCTCTGGCTGGTGTCGAAAACGAAGACCGCCATGACGGGCGCATTGCGAGCCGAGCCCAATGACGGATTGGTCGCTTCCTCACCAACCCGGGGTCCATACCAACCCAGCGACCACAGCGCCAGCAACAGCAGCAGCAGCCCCCCCAGCCCTCCACGCAACAAGGACCGGCGGGTGGCCAGCACATGCCCCGGCCACTCCCGACGACGCCAGAGACCGATCACCACCCGGTAAACAACCAACGGGACGATGAAAACGGCCGCCAACCCCAAGACCTCGCCCGGCCACTGTGGCCAGTAGTCGGCAGCAGGCAACTTGGGACGGGCAACCGCCAGAACGATCAACACGATCAACGCCATCCGCAACAGCAACAACCAGATGTGCCGCAGCCGCAATCGCCGGCGATTGTGTCGCCGACGTTGCTCAAGCAAACGCAACGCGGGAAACAGGTGAGGCTTCGGACGGGCCCGTAGCATCATGTGCAGGAGAACCGGCACAGCAGCCAGGCCAAGTCCATAGATAATGGCGGGGTTGATCAGTTGCATCAGGTGACGTCACCAACCGGCAATTCCGACCACATTCTAACTGCTGGGACTCGTTTCTGAAAAACCCAACCGGATCATTCCTCGCCAGCAATCACCTTCAACACGGCATCGCAAATCCCAGCATTCACGCTCAGACCATTGCCGCCATCGACAACCGCCCGTCCATCCAGGGTCACGAAGTGACCACCGGCCTCTTCCAAGATCGGCAACAACGCCGCCGCATCCCAGGTGTTCATCTCTGGATCGACCATCACGTCAGCCCGCCCGGTCGCCACCAGCAGGTGGCCGTAACAGTCGCTCCAGCCCCGGACCAGTCCCGACGCGGAACAGAGACGCTCAAATGTTTCCTGGCGACCGGTCGTTCTCCATCCGGTGATCGTGGTCGTACAAAACAGTGCCTCGTCCAGCCGATCGACAGTCGACACACGCGCTTCCTGCGGCTCACCGGCCCCGCGTTGCCACCAGGCGCCCAGGCCAACTCCGGCGAAAACCACCTCGTCGAGAGCAGGCATACGACAGACTCCGGCCACCATTTGTCCGTCGTGTTCCAGTCCAATCAACGTGCCGAACAGTGGCACCTGGTGAATGAACGACTTGGTGCCGTCAATCGGATCGAGAATCCAGCGAAACCCGCTGGTCCCGGTTGTCTCGTCGAACTCCTCGCCCAACACTCCGTCACCCGGCCACGATTCGGCCACGCGGTCACGAATCAACTGCTCCGCCTGACGATCGGCAACCGTCACCGGAGTCTCATCACGTTTGCGCTCGACGACGAGATCCGGATCGTCGAAATACCGCAGTATCAGTTCACCGACCTCCGAGGACAGGGCCACGGCAAAATCGAGTCGCCGGGCAAGATCGGTCGCTGGAGCATTCATGGCAGTTTCTCCTCGAGACGATGCAGATGCTCACCGGCTCGCCGCACGAGCAACACTCCCTCGTCCTCGCGATCCGCAAACGATTCGATGTCGATCGTTGCCGGATCACGCCACCCCAGGTTCACGCTCCGACACGTTTCCTCGGACAAAGCCGTGGCCAATGTCACCGTGATCCGGGGAACCTCCACACCATCGACCATTCGTCCACCACCGCGAACGTGGGTCGAATGAGCCAAAACTCCACGCGGGATATCAGCAAACCGTTCCGGATCGCTCGTGAAATAGTCTCGTACGTGATACCCCACCTGTTTGATCAACTCGCCATGAGTCACTGAGATTTCCGACAGATGTGGGGCATAGATGATCAACTCGCCCCCGTCGGCGACAACCGGCTCGAGTTTGTACATGCACTTCCCGGCCACCCACAATTCATCGTACATCGGCGGCGCACATGACAGCACCGTATGGAACGGGTGAGATTTCCAGCGAATGTGAGTCCGATTGGACAGGTCAGCGGCGTTCGACCAGGCAGACTCCGGAGTCCCGTAAAAAAGGTCCAGAACGCCACCGTCCTCCCCGACGACAAATGACACGCACCGCCGCTCCACTCCGATCATCGCCGCAGCCCTGTCAACCACCTCGCGAACCGGTGTCTGCTTCCTGCCAATTATCTGCGAATTGGTGATCAGGGCTCCCAGCCAATGAAAAAAATTCAGGATCTCCGCTCCGGCAATTCCCGGGAAGAAATACTTGTTGCCTCCTGAAAAACCAACCACCTCGTGCGGAAACACCGGGCCAAGGACCAGCAGCACATCGTAGTCGTCAATCCTCGAGTTGATTTCGACAGCGACGTCCTCGGACAACAAGCCGCCAGAGAGTGCGGCGGTGTCTTCGGCAGTCAATGTGCCTATACGCTTCAATCGATCGGGCCGATCCCATTCGTGATTGTACAATCCAATTGCCTCGGCTCCCTCCAGCGCGGCCAGCCCCAACATTTCCCCGATCGCTGATTCACTCATTGCCGGGTGTGTCCCGAGCGCCACGATCACATCAATTGATTCGGCAACTGGAGCAATCCGACGGTGCACTCCCCCAAACAGCAACGGCAGCGGTGCCGTCCGGGTCGTGTCCGGGACAATCACCAGCACGCGACGCCCCGCAAAGTCATCCACGGGAACCTGCGAGCCGAACCAGTCCACAACCGATGACGGGTCCATCGACTGCGATGAACGGTTCATGAGGCACCGCCGCCGTAAAGTGCGTTGATGATCACGAACATGACATAACACAACAACAACGGTGCACCCATCCAGCGCTGGAACGTATTCACCCGGATGGCCCGGAAAATCGATGCTCGAAAGATGACCAGGATCAGCAACATGGTCGGCAGGTGCAATCGAAGAAATATCTCGCGGGAAAACGTGTCGGTGACCGAATCGTCAACAATCGGCAACTCGGCTGCAATGGCCGACGCACCAATCACGAACAGCACATTGAGCACGTCTGCACCAATCACGTTGCCGACGAGCAACTCGGGATGACCACGCCGGATCGCGGTCACACCAACCACCAGTTCCGGCAACGACGTTCCAAAAGCCACCAGCGTTGCCGACAACACCACATCGGGGACCGACAGTCGCCGGGCCATGACTTCGACCGACTCGATCAGCACGTGGCTACTGGCCACCACCGTTGCCGCACCAACCAGCAACACGCCCAACAACACGAACACTTTCCCAGCCGTCTTGTCATCGGCCTCCATCTTGGCAACCGGGTCAGCACCAGGTTCGGCCACCTGCACTTCGTCCTGAAGGCTCCACCGGACCGAAACAACCATGTAGACCCCCAGGAGGACCAGGAACATCCCGCCGGCCCAACGGGGAACCACCGCCATGTCACCATGCCCCAACCACAACCCGTAACAGAGTCCGGCCAACACAACGGCGGATCCAAACTGCACCCACCCCTGCCGATCCAGTAAGAAACGGTTGACTGGCAACCGGGTCAGCAGGCACCCCAGGCCGAATATCAGCCCGGTGTCGGCAATGACCGATCCGACAGCATTCCCCAGGGCCAGGCCGCTATTGCCTTCCCAGGCGGCCATCACGCTGACGGCGCACTCCGGAGCGGTCGTCCCGAGGCTGACAATCGTGGCCCCGACGATTATCTGTGGGACTCCCAGACGCTGGGCCAGCGTACTGGCACTCTCGACGAGCCAATCCGCGCCAACCATCAGCGTGAACATCGAGATCGCAACCAGGCCCAGTAGCACTGCCCAGTGCAGATCTTGGAACCATTCGCCAGGAATCAGGTGTTCCACGGTCTCTCGCCAATTTTCCGAACCAACACCCCGAACATCCTAACGGTCACCTCGAGCAGCAGGAAGCCCTGCCCACCAACCACCTCGGAAGCTGGTTTGGTCCGGTTGTACCGGTTCTAGCGATATCCGGTCGGATTGTGTGCCCTGCACTGAAGAAAACGCGGGTTTTATCACGTGTAGTGGCCGATAGAACTCTGGGGTAAATCGACCCGGGTAAGGAACTCGGCACGTGCAACGTGAAATGAACGTCTTGGCGTTGGTAAAAAATTCGGAGCGGTACGTCTTCCTTTACGATGACGACAGCACCGAGAGTGTCCTGCAAAAGCTGGGACAATACGCGGCTGACGAGGAGTTGAGTTTCAGTTGGTATGACGCCGCTGTGCTCAGCCAAAAAGTCAGGCGGCTCAAGGAAGAGACGATTGCCAAGACATCGGCCGTCCCCTCGTCCTCGCCCCCCTCGGGATCGGCCGCTGCGTCGCCAACCACCGCCCCATCCTCCTCCGCTCCAAGCACTCAGCCCCAGTCGGTTCCGATGCCGGGCCTGAGGCACCGCGGAGTCGGCCGCCTGCCCTGACAAATCGAGGCTTCCCATGCAGACAGCCATCGAGGGCTTTCTGCGGTACCTGCGGATCGAGCGGAACGCATCGCCGCTGACCTTGAAGTCATACGGCGCGGACCTGGCCGACCTGCTGGAGTTCTTTCGGTTGTCCGAGGACCGGTTGCCGTCCCCTGCGACCATCTCGATCGCCCAGTTGCGTGCGTTCGTGGCGGACCTGCACCAGCGGGGCTACGCCCGTAGCACCGTCGCCCGACGATTGGCCAGCCTGCGAAGCTTTTTCGAATACTGTCGCCGCGAAAAGCTGGTCGAATCCAATCCGGCCCGGGCGCTGCGTACACCCCGACAGGGACGGCGATTGCCTCATTTTCTGAACACCGAGCAAGTGGCCACGCTTCTGGAAACCCCGTCGAAAGAGCAGCCGTCCGGGCTGAGAGACCGCGCCATCCTGGAAACACTCTATTCCGCCGGGCTGCGGGTCAGCGAACTGGTCGCGATGAACCTCGAGGATTGGGATCGTGACGGCAATATCGTGCGGGTCCGGGGCAAGGGCCGCAAGGAACGAATCGCGCCGATCGGACGCTTTGCCGCCGCGTCGTTGTCCAACTGGCTCGCGGTACGGCGGCCCGCGTCGGACATCAGCCCTGTCGAACGAGATGCCATCTTCCTGAACAGATTCGGCCGGAGGCTGACCGCCCGCAGCGTGGGCCGGCTTCTGGAAAAACACATCGCTGCCGCAGGACTCGACCAGATCACCTCTCCGCACACCCTCCGTCACAGCTTTGCCAGCCACATGCTCGACGGGGGAGCCGATCTCCGCAGCGTGCAGGAACTCCTCGGACACAAGAGCCTGACCACGACGCAGATCTACACCCACGTCAGCACCAGGCGACTGCGTGAGACCTACGAGCGAGCACACCCGCACGCACGCGACCCGAAGTGACCACGCGTTTCCACCGCGGCCCGCTTCGCTGGTCAGGAAACCGATTCACGTTTCCAGCCACGCTCCACAAACAGGGGAACGTGCTCGGGGGAGACAAACAACCGATCCTCGGCATTGGGAATCCGGTAGTAATTCTCTGGTCGTCGCAACACGCCATCATCGGCGTCCAGATCGATCACCCACCGTGACGGCAGAGACCGCCTGGCGAGAAACCTCAGTTCAAACGGCTCCAGTTGCAGCGGTCCGGTGGCGTCGAAAATCCCACGGTGAGCCGCCCGTGCGGCAGCCACGTCACGCCGCACGCGCCCCAGTGACTGGTCGAGCAACGCCTGGCGTTTCATGCCCTTCGGGTCAGGCACTGCTTCGAGAATTGAATCCTGTTTCCGCCACGGGTTGACATTGGGCCAGATGAAATAAGGACTCGCCTGCCCAAGTTTCAACAACCGCTCGTTGTAGCTCAATGGACGCGGAGCCGGCTTGTTGCGATTCGGTTGGTTGCGGTTGATGAAACACAGAAATCGGCCATAGCCATCCATGATCTCATACCCGAAGACCATGAACATCTGGAACGTGTCAATCGTCTTTTGCATCACTTTCAGATCAGCCGTGATTTCTCGTTCCAGCGCCGTCTCCGCCGCACGAGCATGATGATGGTGATTCTCGGACGCGTCGTCATGAAGCCGGGCCTTCAAAAACTGCTGCAACCCTTGCGGGAGGGGTTTACTGAACCGGGGCCATTTCTTGTCAAATGGGTCGGCCAGAAAGCCCTTCCAGCGTTCGTCTTCGATGCCGACGAACTCGGTCGTTCCGGGAAACAGGAAACTGATCTCCGCGGTGTCGATACCCAGCAGACGGACACCGATGTCGCCGACGGCACTCACGATCAGCGTGTCGCCGTCATGAGCCTGCTCGGCAACGGTCCCCTGTCGTTGCATTCTCTGCCCCAGACGAGCAATCCCACTGGTCAGATTGGTCCGGTCATTGAATCGAATCGCCCGTGGCATCTGTCACACTCCCCTGTCTTTTTACGACTTCAACCGACCGTTCACCGTTTCGACACACCCTCAACACACCTGGTGCGAAAGAATAGCACGACGGCCGTCGCTCCAGATACCCTTTTCATCCTCCGGAACGCGGCTTAGATTAGCCGTTTGGTGGCACGCAGGCGAGAGACGAGGCAGCCGATGATCGTCAGTTGGGAATGGCTCGGGCAGTACGTCTCGCTCGAGATGCCGCTCGAGGATTTGACCACGCGGCTGACCATGTCGGGACTCAATCTCGAGGGAGTTGAGTCCCGGGGTGACGACACGGCCATCGATCTTGAGGTGACCAGTAACCGACCCGATTGCCTGGGCCATGTCGGTGTCGCCCGAGAAATCTCGGTGCTGTACGACCTCCCGCTCGACTCCCCCGATCCACACCCCGCGACAGCCGGGAATTCCGTGACCGAGGCCACCTCGGTCGAGATTCATTCTCCAGAATTGTGTCCCCGCTACACGGCCCGGGTGCTCCGGGGGGTCCGTGTCGGCCCCAGCCCAGACTGGCTGGTCCGTCGATTGGCCACAGTGGGAATCGCAACGATCAACAACATCGTCGACATCACAAATTACGTGCTGCTGGAAACCGGACAGCCCCTGCATGCCTTCGATTTTGACAAGCTCACCGGAGGCCGGATTGTCGTCCGTGAATCAACCGGTGGCGAACAATTCGAGGCCATCAACCACACGACCTACACCCTGGCCCCGGGAATGTGCGTGATCGCCGATGCCGAAAAACCCGTGGCCCTGGCCGGCGTCATGGGAGGAGCCGAGACCGAGATCTCCGAGGCGACCACCACCGTGCTCGTCGAAACGGCCGAGTTTGCCCCCCTGTCTGTCCGCAACACCGCCCGCAGTCTCTCGCTGTTCAGCGACTCATCGTTTCGTTTCGAACGAGGCATTGATCCGCATGGACTCGACATTGCCAGTCGTCGCTGCTGCGAATTGATACTCGAACTGGCTGGCGGTGAACTGCTCGACGATCTCATCTGGGCGGGCGAACCGCCCCCGGAAGAACCCACATCCGTCTCGATCCGTTTCGCCCAGGTCCCACGTGTGCTCGGCGTCGACGTCCCCTCGGCCGACATCTGCAGTATCCTCGAACAACTGGGACTCACGCTGGTCGGCGACGCCGACACCGATGGTGCCACGTTCACGGTGCCCGGTTGGAGACGAGATCTCACCAGAGAAATTGACCTGATCGAGGAAGTCGCCCGGATCTGGGGTTATGACCGGATTCCCGAAGACAATCGCGTTCCACTGACACTCTCGCGGCCCACGCACCGGGACCTGGTCACCAACACTCTTCGCGACCTCTTCTGTGCCTCCGGCTTCAATGAAGCGATGACCTTGTCGTTCATCACGGCCGAGTTGTTCTCGATTTTCCGGCCCGACCCGGACCGTGAACCGCTTTCGGTGGAACACTCCTCCCGTCGCCACGAGAACCTGTTGCGGCAGAGCCTGGTGCCCAGCCTGCTCCAGTCACGCAGGGAGAATGAACGCCACGGCACATTTGGCGTGGATCTCTTTGAGATCGCCAACGTGTACCTGGAAGCCCGCCCCGGTGCCGAGGGATCCGAACCAACCCGTGTCACCGCCGTCACAGGCCGCTCTTTCGGAGAACTCAAGGGGGTGTGCGAAATGGTCGTGTCCCGACTGGCACCTCACTCCCGGCTGACTGCCAGGCCAATTGAACTGCCGGGATTTGTCGAGGGGCGAGGCGCCCGGCTTTTCCTGGACGACAGCCCCTGTGGCTGCCTCGGCGAACTGACACGCGACGCCACTGACCCGCTCGACTTGCGAGACGCAGTCACCATCGTGGAACTCGACCTCGCCACCATCGAATCCGCTGTCGAAACCACCCGGCGATTCCAGGAACTCCCGCGATTTCCCGCGATCGAACGAGACCTCAATTTCCTGCTCGACGAACACATCACCTGGGAAGACCTCGAAGGCGTGGTCCGCGACAACGCCGGACCGCTGCTGGACAGTGTTTCCTTCGGTGGACAATACCGGGGAGAGCAGATCCCTGCCGACAAGAAGTCCTATGTTGTCACGATCGGATACCGGTCCGACCAGCGGACCTTGACCAACGAGGAAATCGAGGACGCCCAAGCCCAGGTCGTCGCGGCATGCCAGGCTGACCTGGGAATCAGCCTGCGATGAGCAATCTGTCGAACGGGAAACCTGGCACCGTTCCGGCGCAACTGAGCTACGGCCGACTGCCGCTGGCGACGCGTTTCCTGCTCTCTCCGCTGGCTGGCTTCACCAACCTGCCATTCCGCCGAATGATCCGTCGCGTGGGTGGCGTCGGATTGTGCACGACGGACCTGGTCAATGCCCGCAGCTTACTGGCTCGTCGGCACAAGGCCCTGGAACTGGTACAAACGTGTCCACAAGACACCCCACTGTCGATCCAGATATTTGGCAGTGAACCCGACTACCTCGCCGATGCCGCCCGGCTGTTGGAATCGGAATTTCAACTGGATTCAATCGACATCAACATGGGCTGCCCCGTTCCCAAGGTCGCGGGCCTGGGCGCCGGCGCCGGATTGATGCAACGGACTGATGCAGCCGTCTCGCTGGTTCGCAGTGTGGTTGACGCGGTCTCGCTGCCGGTGACAGTCAAGATGAGGCTCGGCTGGGATGACCAGTCGTTGACCGCCCCGATGTTCGCCCGCGCTTTCGAGAACGTCGGAGTTGCGGCAATCGCCATACACGGCCGCACACGTGAGCAAGGTTTCAGTGGACAGGTCGATCTCGATGGCATTCGCCAGGTCGTCGAAGCAGTCGATTCGATCCCAGTGATCGGCAACGGAGACATACTCAGTGTCGAAGACGCGTCCCGGATGTTGGAAACCACCGGCTGCGACGGGATCTCGGTCGGTCGTGGTGCCCTGGCAAACCCCTGGATCTTCCGCCAACTCGTCCAATGGGAGCAGACCGGACACTGGGACCCGCCGGGTGGATTCGATGAGCGACTGGCCTTGCTGCTCGAGCAATTCGAATACCTGGTTGAGCAGAAGGGCGAAACGAAAGCCATCGTCGGCTTCCGGAAGATGATCCACTGGTACCTGAAATCAATGCGAGTCCGGCCGGCACTGAGACATCGTTTTCAACAGGTTCGCAGCCGCGATGAATTCGACCAGGCCATCCGCCGGGTGCAACAGGAACACCACCAGGGACGTGACGCCGGCGCATTCCAGGTGCCCGTCCCGGCTGGCCCCAACGCCCACTGGTAATCAACCCAGGCCGGGGTCGTTCGTCTCCGACTCCTGGGAGTCGACACCCCGGCTCTCCACTCGCAATCGCCGGACACGCCGTTGATCGGCGGCCTCGATGTGGAATCGCCATTGCTCCCAATCCAGCGATTCGCCGGGTACCGGGATCCGCCCCAAACGAGTGATCACGAATCCTCCCAGCGTGTCGTAGTCCTCGTCTTCAGGCATCCCGTACCCGAAACGCTCATTGAGATCGTCGATATGGGCCCGTGCGTCGACCTCGATCATCCCCGGGCCAATTGACCGCACCAGGTCCCCGCCTCCCACGTCGTATTCGTCCTCGATCTCCCCAACGATCTCCTCCAGAATATCTTCCAGTGTCACCAATCCAGCGACGCCACCGTATTCGTCAAGCACGATTGCCAGGTGGACCTGTTCGTGCTTCAAGGTCTCCAGGAGGGTGTCGATCCCGGTCGTTTCGGGAACGTAGAACGGTTCTCGCACGACCTCGCGCAGACCTCCAGGGGCAGAGGCGACGTCGACCTTGAGATGTCCGAGAATGTCCTTGGCATACAGGATGCCGACGATGTCATCGGTCGTCTCTCCGATCACCGGCACACGGGTGTGACCGGCCTCCAGCAACTGCCGCCGGGCATCCTCAAGCGACGCATCGACCCTCAGGCAGATCATGTCGGTCCGTGGCGTCATCACCGCCGCGGCATCCTCATCATGCAATTCCATCACGCGATCAATCATCGCCCGGGCTGCCGCTTCGATCAGCCCACCTCGTTGTCCCTCGTCGACCACGCTGCGAATTTCGTCGCTCAATGCGGCCAGGTCACCCGGAACCGGTTCGGGCCGACCGGCGATGCGATGGCACAGGCGGTCCAGTTGCCCGACGACCACCGACACCGGGGCCAGGATCCATGTCAAAACCGAGAGTCCCCCCCAGCCGCGGACAAGAAACCGCTCCCCCCACACTCGCCCCACAGTCCACGGCAGCATCACCGAGGTCAGCAGCAGGGCCACCGCCACCACAGCAAGCCGCCCCACCTGCGACCAGTCATTCCCTGCACTTTCACCGGGACGCAAGGCCCAGGAGATGCACACCTGTCCAGCAAGAATCAGGCTCAAGACGTGAGCACAGGTGACTGCCAACTGCACGCGTTCCCGTCGAGCCAGAATGGTCCCGAACAATCCGGTTCGCCCCCGCCTGTAACAGACTGCTTCCAGGCGACTGCGGGACAACGTCCGCAAGCTGCTGTCCGCCAGGGATGTCAGTGCCACCAGGCCACACATTGCCAGCAGCACGCCGAATTGTTCGCTCACCCGTCCACCCTCGCCGCCACCTCGAGCACATCCAGCAACTCGGCCTCGCGACGACGCATCTGGTCTCGCTGCAGGTCATCGAGATCGTCGTAGCCACACAGATGCAACAGCCCGTGCACCAGGTACAGGATCACTTCATCCGACGGGAGACTCCCGACTTCACCAGCCACTCGGACCGCCGTGTCACGACTGATGACCACCTCGCCACCAATCCGCATCCCCGCCCCACGCCGCGCGTCGATCGGCCCCTGCCAGGGAACCAGGCTGTCGCCCAAAAGTGGGAACGTGAGCACGTCGGTTGGACCGGCGATTTGCAGGAACTCAAGATGCAGGTCGCTCATCTGGACATCGTCAACAATCGCCACGCTGACCTCGGCCGCAAGGACCTCCTCGCTCCTCAACACGCCCTCGGCCACTTCCATCAGACGCTCGGTGCTCACCGGACACTCGCCGGTACGATCAACGACGTCGATGAGCCAACCGCCCTCGGCCAGTTCACCTGCTCCGGGCCCATCTCCAGAGTGGTTGTCGTCACTTGCGTTCACGCCGTACGTTGCTCCGGGTAAGTGACTCGTCCGTGATAGATACCGATCAGCGATTTTGTCAGCGACTCCTCGATCTTGCGCAGCTCGCTCAGCGTCAGCCCGCATTCCTCGAATTGCCCATCGAGCAACCGGTTGATCGTCACCCGATGCACCAGGCTTTCCAGCCGCTTGGCAGTCGGATCGGACACCGTCCGGCTGGCGCTCTCGACCGCATCGGCCAGCATCATCACCCCGGCCTCGCGAGTCTGGGGACGTGGTCCGGGATAACGGAAAGACGATTCCAGCGCATCGGTGCGGTAATCCGGATCGTCGGCGGCCTGCCGTTCCGCCTCGTGGAAGAAATACTCCACCAGGGTCGTGCCATGGTGTTGCTCGATAAAATCGATCACCGGCTGTGGCAAGTTGTGCTGTCGAGCCAGTTCAACACCATCCTTGACATGACCAATGATGATCAACGTGCTCATCGCCGGCGCCAGCTGTTCATGACGGCTGAGGGTTTCCCCTGTCGTGTTCTCGATGAAGTACTCGGGTTTGAGCATCTTGCCAATGTCATGAAAGTAGGCCGCCACTCGCACCAGCAACCCGTTGGCCCCGATCCGATCGGCTGCCGCCTCACCAATGGTGCCGACGACGATCGAGTGGTTGTAGGTGCCCGGAGCTCGTTGCACCAACTCCTGCAACAAGGGATGCGAGACATCGCCCATTTCCAGCAGGCTGATATCAGTCACAACCCCGAAGGTGCTTTCGATAAAGGGCAGGCTTCCCGCGACCAGATATCCTGCCACCAGGCACCACAGAAAACCTCGCCCCGCAGGCCACAACACCGCCACGTCCCAGGATTGCCCGACCGGAACCGTCGAGGTGATCGTCAGGGTGCCCCAGCCCACCAGCACGAAAACCACGCCGGCCCAGAACCCCACCTTGATCAGGATCGACCGTGATGAGACTTGAGTGAGAGGCAGGATGGCAGTCGCTGACACCGACAACAGCACGATGAAGTGACCGATGTCAACGACGGTCGAGAGAGTCAACAACAGCGAGAGGGTCAGCGCAGTGACGATGGCCACGACCTGGTTCCAGGCGATCGCAAACACCACGACCGTCACCAGCAACGGGATGATCTCGGCTCTCCAGGGATCGTGCGAGAGCAATCGCCCGAGCCCAACGGTCAGGACCATGCTGGCCAGGTAGACTCCCAGCCGGCCCGCATGCCGCACCAGTTCCGGCTCGGTCCGCACCAACCAGGCACCGTTGAGCACCACCAGCACCAGCAACAGGACAAACACCGTCGTGCCCCGCACCAGCCACGCGGTCCGCGAGGCCCCCTGTCGCCGGTGCAGTGATTCAATCCGGGACAGGGTTCCCGGGGCGATTGCCTGGCCAGGCTCCACCAGCCAACCACGCCCCTGCAAAACCGGATCGGCAATGCCCGCCACGGGCCTGTCGCCGACCCGCCATTTTTGCGGCGACCGCCATCCCTCGACGACGACCAGCATCGCCACGATGGCTCCCAGGCACATCAACAATCGCAGTTGGACGCCACGGTCACCCAGTGTCCGACGCAGCCAGCCAATCCGCGAGGAGGTGCCACCGATTTCGGCGGCGCGAACCGTGCGTGACGACTTGTGACCGAACCACGACATCCTCGACTGATCCTCGTCCAGGCCTTGGCCTGGATCATTGTCCGTTCGATGGGTTCTTCGTGTAGGCCGTGACGATTTCAGTGACCAGCCGATGACGCACGATGTCGCGAGCCTGCAACCTGACGACATCAACCCCGTCGATCATCTGCAGTCGATTGACGGCATCGGGCAATCCACCAGCCAGATGATCAGGAAGATCGACCTGCGTGGTATCGCCGGTCACGACGATCTTTGATCCCTGGCCCATCCGGGTCAAGAACATCTTCATCTGGGTTTTGGTGGCGTTCTGGGCCTCGTCGAGAATGATGAATGTCTCGTTGAGCGTACGGCCTCGCATGAAGGCCAACGGAACAATCTCGATGACATCGTGCTCCATGTAACGCTTGACCTGATCGTAGCTGAGGATATCGGCGAGGGCATCCAGCAATGGACGCAAGTAAGGATTGACCTTGGCCGTCACGTCACCGGGCAAGAAGCCCAGTTTTTCCCCCGCCTCGACGGCTGGACGGACCAGCACGATCTTGCGGACCTGTTCTGATCTCAAAGCCGACAGAGCCATGGCAACAGCGAGATAGGTCTTGCCACTTCCTGCTGGCCCCGTGCAAAACACCAGGTCATTCCGGCGAATGGCCCGGACATACACGTCCTGTCCCGGGGTCTTGGGTCGGACGTTCTTGGCTGCCTCGAACAATTCGATCCGGCCATCACCCAATTCCCCGGTCGTCGACGATATTCCCACGTCGACCGCAGAATCATCGCCGCCCCGGCTGGCCGCAACATCCTGTCCCAGGACCTTCAGCACATCGTCGGTACCCAATTCCCCCGCAATGTTGATCAACTCTCGCAGTCGACCGATCACCGCCACGCCCTGGTCGACTGATTCGGAGTCACCCTGGAGCCTGAGCGCGTCGTCGCGAAAGACAACATCGATCCCGACCGATTCCCGCACGCGGCGCAGGTGCTCGTCTCGGGCCCCCAGGAGTGTTCGTATCTCCTCGGGATCGTCGAACAGAATGATCGCTTCGGACATGCTAACGGCCCGTCACTCGGGGCCGCATCCCGTGCGGAATTGTCAGTTCCGGGCCAACTGGCCCGGTCACGCTTTGAATTCTACCCACGGCACGACACCAGAGGAAGTCTCGGATTGTTCTGGAAACACTCCCGGACCGCAACCAGGCGACAGGAACCGGATGTGACGATTCTGATGAAGTTTCTCAAGAAATCGCCTCTAGGGGGCCGAAGAGCGAACTGGGTATCCCGGCTGTCAAACGATTTTTCACGTTCCCGCGTCCGACGACGTTTAGCCCATCGTCTCGGTCCTTTCCCCGGACAGAAACCCGTATCCCGCCATGTACGAGTCATTCTACAAACTCGCCCACGCCCCGTTCCCCGCCTCGCCCGATCCAGCCGCGCTGGTCATTTACGGTGATCTCGGCACCCAGTTGGGTGAACTCGCCGGGTGCCTGACGTCCGGCCAGGGCATTGCCGTCCTGACCGGCCCGGCCGGTTCCGGAAAGACAATCTGCACCCTGGCCATGACCCGCGACCTGACCTCGTCATTGGTCGGACTTTGTCTGCGCACAGGACAATTTGACCAACCACGCGAACTGCACAAGGCGATCCTCCACGCGCTAGGGCACCCATTCACGCAACAGGACGACCAGGACCTGCGACTCGCTGTCGCCGACGCGATCCTCGGACTCCCTGACCACAAAGATGGTGTGTTGCTGGCCGTTGATGAAGCACACCGGCTCGCGATCCCCGTCCTGGAGGAACTTCGCGGACTCACCAACCTGGATTCGAATGGTCGCCCGCTGGTCCGACTCCTCTTGACCGGCCAATCTGAACTCGAGGAACGTCTCGCCGACCCGAAACTGGATGGACTCTACCAACGCGTCCGCGCACAGGCCTGCCTGCAACCGTTGACACGCGCCGAGTCACAGAATTACCTCACCTCCCGAATTCGTTTCGCCGGCGGGGACCCCGAGCAGGTGATGACCACCGAGGCTGTGGAACTCCTGGCAATCGTCTGCGACGGATCTCCCCGTTGTCTGAATCACCTGGCTGACGCCAGTCTCCAGCGAGGTGCCTGGGCCGCGGCAGCCCCTATCACGCGTGGAGAAGTTCTCGACGCCCTCACTCAATCGCGACGCCTCCCGCTGCGGTTCAACGAACCCACCAGAAACACCGGTGAACACCAGGCCACCGATCTTCCGCCACGCCCCTCCGTCGAGATGAGAGAGACCGACGACGGATTCTGTTCCGTCGAGGTCGGTGCCGATTCCCGGCAGCCCCCCGACACAACCACCCCGCAAACCAAGAGCGATGAAATCGCCTGGGACCTCGCCGCCACAGGTGGTTCCGACAAAACGTCCGTCGAGGTCACCGAGTATGACGTTGTGCTTCCCGAGCCGAACACCGCCCATGCCGACCACGAGCCCCCCCGGCCACACACGGGACTTTTCTCCCGCCTCCGCCGAGCGGCCACCCGGACGACCGACACCGACACCGACACCGACAGGGACTAAACCGCCCGCGGACGACCAGGCGAACGCGACAAAAACAAGTCGAAAGTTCCCCGGGCGGACACTTTTGTTCGCCTGTTGCTCCTGCTATTTTTCTGGGCATTGAACGGGCCGCCAACGGCGACGCAACCTGCCCCATGCTCAATTCGCGCAGACAATCAAGCGTGAGTCTGCTCCAGCAAATCGACAGCAACGCTGCGATTCAGTCACTCGTTGAGCACTGTTACCGGGACCGACGCCGAGTTTGACGACTGATTCGCCCAGGAAAGGTGAGACAAGAGGAATAAACGTGAGTGAAGAAGTTTTGAGCATGATCTTCGGCCTGATTGGGGGCCTGGGAATTTTCCTGCTCGGCATGAAATACATGTCCGAGGGGATGCAGGCCGTGGCGGGTACTGGCCTGCGACGCATGATTGGCATGGCCACCAACAACCGCGTGTTGGCCGCCATTGTGGGCCTGGCTGTCACCTGCCTGGTCCAGTCCAGTTCGATCACCACGGTCATGGTGGTTGGGTTCGTCAACAGTGGATTGATGACGTTGATGCAGGCGATCGGTGTGATCATGGGTTCCAATATCGGGACCACGATCACCGGCTGGATTCTCGTTCTCAAGATCGGCAAATACGGGCTACCGATCCTTGGCCTGGCAGCATTCGTTTACTTGTTCGCCAAGGGGGATCGTGTCCGTTATATCGCGATGGCCATCATGGGCATGGGGATGGTGTTCTTCGGACTGGAGTTGATGAAGGATGCCTGTGCGTACATCAAGGATTTGCCAGCCTTTGAAGCATGGTTTGGCCGATTCAGCGCCGACACGGTTCTCGGCATGCTTCAATGCATGCTGGCTGGATGCGTGCTGACCGTCATGGTTCAGTCTTCCTCTGCGACGCTGGGAATCACGATCGCGCTGGCGCTCACCGGCGTCATCAACTATCCAACTGCCGCCGCACTCGTTCTGGGTGAGAACATCGGCACGACAATTACTGCACTGCTGGCATCCATCGGAGCGAACACCAATGCACGCCGTGCTGCATACTTTCACGGGTTGTTCAACCTGATTGGCGTCTCCTGGATAAGCATCATTTTCTTTCAGTACGTGAAATTTGTCCCCTGGGCGATCAGCGCCGACGTGACTCAGGCGGTCATCGACGAAGAAGGAATCAAAACTTTTCCACAGATCACTGCAGCCATTGCGGCAACTCACTCGATCTTCAACGTCGTCAACACGCTGCTGTTTTTGCCGATTGCCCATGTGGCGGCACGCGTTCTTGCACGAATCGTGCCGGAACGAAGGGCCAAGGAAAAACATCGCCTGACAAATCTCGACGTCCGCATGCTCGAGACACCGGTGGTTGGCATCGAACAATCGCGTGTGGAACTGCTGCGAATGGCAGAGGGCTGCAGGAAAATGATGGATTGGTTGAAGGCGTCACTTGGCGAAGATGACCCCGATCCGAAACGTGTAAAAAATCTGTTTCAGTTGGAAGAGGATCTCGACACCATACAGGACGAGTTTGTCACCTTCATGACGAACCTACTGTCCGGCAACGTGCCGCACCGGGTGATCGAAGAGGGGCGTGAGCAATTGCGGATGGCTGACGAATACGAGTCCATAAGCGATTGCCTTGCCAGCGTCCAGAAATTCCAACTCCGGCTCGGAAACCAGGGGTTTCAGTTTGACGAGATTCAACGAGCGGAACTCGGCTCTTTGCACGATTCGGTCGCCCAGTACCTGGATCTTGTTTTCAACACCTACGAGGATCGGCAAACGGAACTCGATCCCAGCGCAGCTTCGTTGGCAACCGAGATCGCCGGGCAGGTTAAGACACTTCGCAACAAGCACATCAGTGAACTGAGCAAAAACAAGGTCGAGCCATTCGTGAATCTCGCGTTCACGTCATCACTCGCCGCTTATCGTGCTGTGCGAGATCACGGCGTCAACATCATGGAAGCAATGAGCGAGGAAATCTAGATCCGCTGGCGTGCCTGTTGCTTGATCTCTTTCGAGCGACCGCCAAGCCTGAACTTCCTTGACCACGTGCGATCCTGGACGTCGGCCCGGCCGGCGTCGATCGGTGCCCCGCGACACCCCGGGCGGATGGTTGATCGCTGTCCCGATAGCCGCCATCATGTCGGCCGTGCTCTACGTGATCGTGATTGCCGTGCCCGGCCAGACCGGGCCTATCGATCGCGTTCTGGAAATACGCATCGCTCCCGACAGGATCACCCCTTGCCATGCAAGATCCTCGCATCGATTCGCTCGCGCAGACACTCCTGGACCACAGTTGCCGGCTCACGGCTGGTGAGAAGATCCTGATCGAAGCCTTCGACCTGCCGGACCCGGCACTGGTTTGTGCCCTGGTCGAGGGAGCCGCCCAACGGAAGGCCATCCCGGTGGTCAGTTGGAAAAGCAACACGATTCTTCGCAGCCTCTATCGCACCGGCACCCCCGAGAGTCTCGGACTGTGCGGAGAACTCGAACGCCACCAGATGGAACAGATGGACTGCTACGTCGGCATCCGTGGTGCTGCCAACAGCAACGGGTTTGCCGACGTCCCAGGCGACCAGATGGACCTCTACCAGGCCCACTGGTGGCATCCGGTTCACAGCCAGGTCCGTGTCCCCAACACCCGCTGGGTCGTGCTTCGCTATCCCACTGCCTCGATGGCTCAATCGGCACACATGAGCACCGCCGGATTCGAGGACTTCTTTTTCGACGTCTGCACAGCCGACTACGCCCGGATGGCCGAGGATCTCAAGCCGCTGAAGGCCCGCATGGAGTCCGCCGACCAGGTACACATCACCGCTCCGGACACCGACTTGACTTTCTCGATCGCCGACATCCCGGTCATCCCCTGCTCGGGCGGTAGAAACATCCCCGACGGCGAATGTTTCACCGCGCCGGTTCGCGACAGCATCAACGGCACGATCCGTTACAACACCCAGTCGTTGTACCAGGGAACGGTTTTTGACCGCATCGGTTTCACCTTCGAAAATGGAAAGATCGTTCAGGCAGATTGCGGCGGCGAAACAGATCGACTCAACGAGATTCTCGACTCCGACGAGGGGGCCCGTTACATCGGCGAGTGGTCGCTGGGAACCAACAACCGTGTCAAGCACCCGATGCTCGACACGCTTTTCGATGAAAAAATAGGTGGATCGTTCCACCTCACGCCCGGCCAGGCCTACGACGAGGCCGACAACGGCAACCGCAGTCGCATCCACTGGGACCTGGTACTGATCCAGACTCCTGAATACGGCGGAGGAGAAATCGCTTTCGATGGCGAGGTCATCCGCCGTGACGGACGTTTCCTGCCTGATGACCTGCAGGGACTCAACGAGGGGCTGGACGACTAGCAGGCCATCGGCCCGTCAAGAAGCCCGGCAAACTCCCTGAGATTGGCAGCAACCACCGCCTGCGGGCAGCTCCAGACCAGGAAAAACATCGACTCCCGGACTGACCGCGATGCCGAATGGCTCGCAGTAAAACCCGCTCCCTTGCTAGCCGCCAGATGCGCCTGAGCCGCTCGCAGCACGAGCGAATTGCTCCGTTGCCTGAGCGATTCGTTCGTCAATTCTGGTGCCTGACTGTCAGCCGCTTCCCCGGAAGCCGACAGCACATCACCGGCCACCTGCTCCCACTCGGAGGTCATGAGATCCAGGACCTCATCGAGTTCCGGACGATTCCTGGCCTCCTCGGCCAAACGTTCCAGGCTGGACGAGGCCGCACCCAGGGCCAACGCGGACGTTCCCAACGATCCCGTACCGCCGCGGCCACCGCTGTGCATCACGCCTTCCACCGGCCCCGCCACCAGCAACCCCTCATCGACCAACACATTCTCGAGCTGAATCGATGCAGTCTGCGATGAGTCCAGAGCCAACAGGTCCTGGGCCGGCAGCACGGTTATTCCCCGGCTGTCCATCGGCAGCGCCACGAGCACCTGCCGCCCATCTTCACAACTTCCGCCGGTCAACACCCAGTCGGCCTGCCCGGCACCTGTGACCCAGGGAACGACCCCGTCGAGTTGGATCCGGCCCTCCGCGAGTTTGACCCGCACCGCCGGCTGGGACAGGTGTTGCCGGGACGTGGTCAGGTGTGAAATCCCGACCGTAACGAAACGTGCCGAACCAACCAATTGTGGCAACAACTCGGCTTTCAACGGTTCGTTTTCCGACAAGGCAAATCGTTGGCAAGCAGCATTCCGCTGTGTCAGCACAAACGTGGTCGGTAAACAGGCACGTGCCAGCTGCAGGTACCCCTCGACCAGTTCGGCTCCCGAGAACTCGCTGCCGCCGTATTCGCGTGGAATGACCCAGCCCAGCACACCGGCATCGCCGAGCACACCGAGGCTGGCCGTCGGAAACACCTCGGCGTTGTCCAATGACGAGGTGTTGTCTTTCAGAACACGCAATGCCTCCTGAAAGCCACGGTCCCCCTCGGGCCAGAACGACATTGTCACAGCGACTCCAGAAACTCGGTCATTTCTCCCTCGGCGTGCCGATCACCCACACGGCGCGCCACGCCGATTCCCTCGACAAGCACTTCGCGGGCCTCCTCGTTCCGGTTCACCCCGGCCAGCAATTGCCCGCGTTGGAACCACGCGGGCACATAATCCGGGTGCTCGTCGACCAGTTCGGCCAATTTCTCGACCGCCTGGTCGGTGTCTCCCTCCGATGCACACGCCATCGCCACGGCGTAGAGCAAAAACACGTCGGTTGGGTCGGCCGCGAGCAATTCTTCAAGTTGTTCCCGACTGGGCATTCGGCTTGTTCCGATCGTAACAGTTATCCGGTTGCGTCAACTGTCCGGTTGTAAGGACCGAACAGTCGTTACAGGTGGCTGACCGGTCCGGTCGGTCGCCTCCGGTGTATTCGTTATGCGTAATCACCAGCGCGATTTCAAGGACCCCCGGACAAGGTGCCGATCAAACGCAGTGCGGGGAGACCGATGGAGCGACACACCCGTGGGCCCAAGGAAGGACAGGCCACGTCCAAGAGCACACCCCCGCCGCCTTGAAACTCACAGTCGCACCGATGAAAACGCACCCGAAGATCCTCACCAGTCTCGCGATCCTGGTCGTGTCTGCTCTTCTTGCTCCTGGAATAACCAGGAGCGTGAAAGCGAGTTCGCTGCGTGAAACCGCAGCCGTCCGCGCCGTCCGAAGAATCGCCCCCTCGGTCGTCAACATCCGCAGTGAAAAGACCGTGGCCGCCGACAGCGTCCTGTACGCCACACGCACCGGGCAGAAGGTCAGCGGAATGGGAACCGGAGTGGTCGTGGATCGACGTGGTTACATCGTCACCAACTACCACGTCATCGCGGGTGTCGACTGGCTCCGTGTCACCCTCTCCGATGGCGGTGTCCACACCGCACGAGTCATTTCATTCGACCGGAAGGCGGACCTGGCAATCATCAAGGTGGATGCGGGACACGCTTTGCCGGAAATGCCGCTGGGAACCTCGAGTGATCTCATGCTGGCCGAAACCGTTTTCGCCGTCGGAAATGCCTACGGTTACGAGGACACGGTCACCTGCGGAATCCTCAGTGCCTTGCATCGCGAGGTCGAAGTCAATGACAAGCAAACCTACCACAACCTGATCCAAACCGACGCCAGCATCAACCCCGGAAACAGTGGTGGACCACTGATCAACCTGGAAGGCGACGTGGTCGGAATCAACGTGGCGATCCGCGCTGGAGCCCAACGAATCGGATTTGCGATCCCGATCGATGATGCCCGTCGCGTGATCGCCAAGCTGCTGGCAGTCGACCGGCTCACCCAAACGTGGCATGGCATCCAAACCAAAGACGACAAGCAGGGCCCCAGGCGGCGTTTGCTGGTTACAGGAGTCGACGCCAACAGCCCGGCCGCTTCGGTGGGCCTGAAACAGGGTGACGTGATCCTTCGTTCGGGCAAGCAGACGGTCATCGATGCGGCTGACCTGGAACGATCGTTGCTGGACCACAAGCCCGGAACCCAGGTCGAGTTGGCAATCCTCCGGGACGGCAAGACCGTCGCCAAGGGGTTGGTTCTTGGCACCCGGAAAGCGGCCTCGACGGCCCAGGTCCCCTCGGCCGACACACAGACGTGGAAGGCCATCGGCCTGAAGTTTGAAGTCGTCAAACGACAGCAACTTCAGGAGCAGCACGGTTCCAAGGTCCTTGAGCACTACCGCGGCGGTTTGAAAGTCACCGGTGTCCGAAAAGACGGTCCCGCCGCATCGCACGGTATCCAGCAGGGTGATGTCCTGGTGGGCCTGCACGAGTGGGAAACCGTCAACATGGAAAACGTCCGCTGGGTCCTCGACCACCCCGAACTCCGCACGTTCAACCCGGTCAAGTTTTATGTGCTGCGAGGCCGCGAGACACTTTTCGGACACATTCCCATCCAGTCGGACGCCCGCTGACGCGATCGGCCCGGTAGAATCAGGGCCCCTCGAATCACCGGAACCCCGCTGTGCCTGCCCGCACTCCATCCTCCCCGACAACAGGACTCCCTGGCGGCGAGTTCGGGTTGATAGAATGGATCCGCCAGCGGACGGGATCCCATCCACTGGTCGACGTGGGCATCGGTGACGATGCGGCCATGCTTTCCTGGCCGACCACTCATCCCGCTCTCGTCGCCGTCGACATGCTTGTCGAGAACGTCCACTTTGACCTGTCCCGGGCAAAACCGGAACAGGTGGGCCACAAGGCCCTGGCCGTCAACCTCAGTGACATCGCTGCCATGGGTGGCCAACCTCTCGCAGCGGTGGTCTCCGTCGCCCTGCCCCGCGGCAGCCAACACGATCTCGGCCAGAGATTGCATGATGGCCTGATCACGCTCGCCGAGCAGACCGGCGTCGCCCTGGCTGGTGGCGACACCACTGCCACCGACGGCCCCCTGGTTGTCAGTGTCACGGTGATTGGCACTCCACTGGAAGGTGGCCCGATACTGAGATCCGGTGCCCGCCCCGGGGACCGCCTGCTCGTCACGGGCTATCTCGGCAACAGCCGCGAGCGACATCACCTGGACTTCACGCCGCGACTGGCCGAATCGGTTGGCCTGGTGGAATCTGGCGGCCTGCACGCGATGATCGACATCAGCGACGGACTCGCCGCCGATTTGCACCACGTACTCACAGCAAGCGGTGTGGGTGCACGGCTGAACGCCAGTGACATCCCCACCAGGGAACCGGACACTCCCGTTCGTGACGGCCGCACACCGTTGGCACATGCCGTTGCCGACGGAGAAGACTTCGAATTGCTGGCTGCAGTCGACCCACGAGTCGCCGAAGAACTCGTCGCTGCCCCTCCGTGTGGAACTCCACTGTCAGATATCGGTGAAATCGTTCCCGGCAGTGGCGTGGAACTGGTGATGCCCAATGGGCATATCGTGCCACTTCCTCCGCTCGGATACGAACATCGAATCGACTAGTACTCGCGCCGCTGTCGTGACGAGGGAATATCCAGCCGTTGTCGGTACTTGGTGACCGTGCGACGCGCCAGTTGAAACCCCTGGGCCGAAAGGGCATCGACCAACGCATCGTCGGAAAGCGGTCGCGACTTGTCCTCGTTGTCGATAATGTCTTTCATCTTCAACCGGATGATCTCCCACGCGACATCATCTCCTCCGGAGGTCGTCGTGCCACCACCAAAGAACGATCTCAGGGCGAACAGGCCTCGGGGGGTCTGGATCCACTTTCCGTCAACAGCACGCGAGACGGTGGTCACGTGCACGCCAACCACGTCGGCGACCTGCTGCATTTTCAACGGAACGATCGCCTCGGGTCCATCAACCAGGAACGCCGACTGCCGATCGACAATCACCTGGGCCACCTGGCGAACAGTCCTGGCTCGCTGTTCGATCGCATCCATCAACCACTTTGCCGACTCGACCTTCTTTTTCAGATAGTCTCGGGTCTGCTTGTCGGCCCCGGACCCCTTACGCAACAGTTCCTGGTAATGCCGACTCAGCCGCAGTCGTGGCTGGGTTTCGGACTCGTGCTCCACCACCCAACGACCGTGCTCGTCAAGTTCCACGCTGAGATCAGCCGTGACTGGCCGGATCACCTCGCTCTCAAACCGTCGCCCCGGGAACGGATCCAGATGCAACAACACCTCGCTGGCAGCCTGGATCATCTCGATGGAGTAACCGGTCTTTTTCTGGATGTGCGGCAGGCGATTGTTGGCCAGTTCATCGAGGTGTCCATTGATCAACGTGGTCAACACGTCCTTCAATGGAGTGGTCTTGGTCAACTGCAACAACAGGCACTCGCGAACGTCCCGGGCACCAACACCACGTGGATCAAGTTGTTGAATCCGCCGGAGAACCTCCACCGCCCGCTCTGGCAACACCGGCCGACCGTACACCTGGACAATTTCCTCCAGTGAATTCGGTAGCCGGCCATTGCGGTCCAGGTGGCTGATCAGGTACTCACCAAAGGCTCTTTGATCCTCTTCGAGTTCGACCAGTCCCCACTGTTCCAGCAGATGATCGTGCAACGACGGGGCCCGGGCCGCCATGTTGGCCATCGCATCGTGATACCGCTCGCCAGCCTGCGCGACCCGGTCTGCCGAAGGCCGCCCCGCCTGGAACACGTTGTCATCCGGCCAGTCTGGCTCGATCGACTCGAGCCGTTCGAAGTCTTCCGTGTTGTTGCTCTCGCTATCAACAACCAGTTCCTGTTGTTCGACCTCAACTTCCGCAACAGGCTCGACCTCCGTCGACTCGGCCCCGTCAACCATTTCAGATTCCGCATCCTCCAGGGTCACGTTCTCCGCTTTTTCCTGCTCGATCCTGGCTTCGAGTTCCTCTCGCTGCATCTGCAGGATTTCCATCGACTGGATCATCCGCGGAGCCAGCTTCATTTGCTGGCTCATCTGCTGACCCATTCGCACCTGCTGTGAGAACTGCAGTGGCATGATGGACGGTCGCCAGGAGAGAGAGACTACGGACAGAACACGGAGAGAGACGGGGACTGGTGTCAGAACTGTTGACGACCTCGCATGGCGTCAGCCAGCATTTCCCGGTTGGCAAATTCGAGAACACTTCCGCTGGCAATTCCCCGGGCCAGGCGGGTGACTTGGACGTTGAGATTGTCCAGCAAGTTCGACAAGTACAATGCGGTGCCGTCGCCCTCGAGTGTTGGATTGGTCGCCATCACCACCTCTGTCACCCCATCCTCACGAACCCGTCGCAACAACGGTTCGATCCGCAACTGCTCGGGGCCAATCCCCGAGAGCGGTGCCAATGCCCCACCCAAAACGTGGTACACCCCCTCGTAAACTCCGGCCGCTTCGAGGGACACGATATCGCGAGGCTGTTCCACCACACACACCACGTGCCTGCTGCGACGAGCGTCTCGACAGATCGCGCACAATTCCGCTTCGGTCAGGTTGTAGCAGATCGCACAGAACCGAATCGATTCCTTCACTTGCCGGATTGCGTCGGCCAGGCCCATCACTTCGTCCGCGGCCGTCGCGAGTACGTGATGGGCCAGTCGCTCAGCACTCTTGCGGCCAATTCCCGGGAGCCTGGCAAACTCGTTGATCAGTTGCCCCACCGATTCGCCATACGGATGATCAGTGGTCTCGAACTTCGAAGGAGCCATCGTGGAGATTCTCGTCGTGTTGCCAGGACCATTCAGGCCGTCGGCAGGTTGCCACCAGTAAACTGATTCAGGGCATCGGAGAGTCCCGGCATATCCAGGCCTCCAGCCAATTGGTTCATTTCGGCCGCGGCTGCCTCGCGAGCCTTTTCCATCGCCTGGTTGGTCGCAGCCACCACCAGATCTTCGATCATCTCACGGTCATCACTCGCCGCCAGGTTCTCAGCGATTGTGCACGAGAGAACTTTCTGGTGCCCCGACACCTCGACTTGAACCATCCCACCACCTGCCATTCCGGTGACTCGCACACGGCCCAACTTCTCCTGCATCTCACCGACCATTCCCTTCATCTGGGAAGCCTGCTTCATCAGCGATGCCATATCCCCCAACCCCTTGAACATCTCGCCTCCTTCACTCTCATCCAATGCGTTTCGCCACAACTCGTCTCCGGCGACCTTCACAAAAACCACAAACGCTGGCAGCCGTGTCTCCATCCCACCAACACGACCCGAGAGATTTCGGATCATTCGCCCACGGCCGGGCGATTCACAGGCACGACACGCTGAACCGTAGCCCCGAAGACATTCTGAGCTTCCTCGACCATCGGATCGGTCTCGATGACCTCAACGTTTGTTTTCGACTGCTCCTCGGGTGCCGGTTCGGGTTCCGGTTTTCGTTCCTCCTGAATCAGCCTCACCTGGACCACACCGCCGGTCACGTCCTGGAGCAATTCCTCGAGTTGTCGTATCACTTCCGGACGCTCGCAAAATCGCCTGTGGAAATCATATTCCGCAGCAAAGACCAGATCCAGACGATTTGGCCCGGAAATTGCTATGCGGTCGACCCGCTGCACGTGTTCCCGTAACAGGCCGCTGATTCGACCGGTCACCTCAGTCCAGACTCGCTCCTCCTGGCCGCTTTCCAATGGCGTCACCGCTTCCGGGGACTCGACAACCTCTGCGGCCGTCTGATTAGAAACAGTCTCCGAGCCACGCCCGTCGTCGACCACTCCAGGACCGGACACCGCTTGATCCGCCTCAGCTTCCACCTCAGCTTCCACCTCAGCTTCCACCTCAGCTTCCACCTCAGCTTCCACCTCAGCTACCGCCTCAGCTTCCACTTCAGCTACCGCCTGTGTTTCCACCTCAGCT
>PBOU01000144.1 GCA_002724415.1 Planctomycetaceae bacterium | reverse complement strand
AGCCAATTCATCAAGCAGTCGATGACCGGCACCGGCTTCTTGCTCGAGATACGGGTAATAGACAACTCGCGTCTTGGAAAACGCCCGTTGGTTGTCGGCCATGCCCTGGATCACAAAGTGATGCGATCGGTCGCTGGCCCACTTGTGACCAACCTCGAGTGCTTCCACAACAATCAACGGTTTCTTCAATTCCCTGGCATGCTCCACGGCGCGCTGCAGGCTGAAGTTCCAGTACGGACGTCGGAATGCGGTCATCCAGTACAGGACAAAATCACCCTCGGCATTCACCGGAGCTTGATTGGCGGTCCGGATTCTCAATCTTGGCACAGTCATCGGTTCGAACAATCGTCTTTTTCTTGCAGCCAATCGAGTTGGGTACGCCGCCCGGACGAACAAAAAACGCCGGGTGGAAAATTCAAACCTTCTATCAACGCCCGTGCCGTTACCTAGGATCCGGTCTTCTTCGAATTGATCTTCTTTTGCTTTGGTGGTACCGGCAATCGGGGCGTGAACACCCCGCGGTAGTCTCGGCTCCAATGGCACCCGGAAATGAAGGGCTGCACTCGTCCCCGATCGTCGAGTTTGACCGCCTGGAACGCGGTGAACAGTGTTCCATCAGAGAACTGCACCGTGTTGGCCTCGGCCAGCGCATTGGAGATCGGCACGTCGTCTCTCAACACAACCTCGTCGCTCCACGTCTTTCCCATGTCCCTGGTGAATCGTGCTCGCACTCCATAGGGAACCGCTCCCCGTCGCTGGTAGGAACAGACGACGGCTCCGTCGGAAAGCTTCCACGGCAGTGGGTGCTTTGCGTTGATGGGCGTCTTGATCACCTTTGACCAGGTGCGACCACCATCCTTCGACGACACGGCATACGCCGGGCTGCCCAACCCGGTTCGAATCATCAGGAAAATCCGCCCGTCGCTGTCGATCACAGGAAACGTCTCAGAGAATCCCGTGGCCAATGGTGACAGTGACCCATCTGCAGCACGCACTGCTTTCCAGTTTTTTCCGTCGTCATCGGACCGAATGCAGTAGACGTGACTCCGCCCCAGCGTCGTCCCGACTCCCTTGGTCTTGGGATCCACCGACCGATCATCCTTGCCGTAGCCATAGGCCAGGAAGACGAGCCCCCCGTCATCGAATCGTCGCAGGGGGCCGCGAGCCACGAAATGGGCAAAGAACGGCAGTTGTTTGTGGATCTCGCGTTTTCGCCACGTCTTGCCTCCATCGAGGGATGTCTTTTGCCAGAGATCGTGAATGATCGCACAGTAGTCGTTGGCGGCCCCCAGGTCCCAGACGTGATACCCTTTTTGCTGCAGCGACTTGATCCTGGTCCTCGGATAACGAATCCAGCCACTGGACCCCAATTCCATGACCGTTCCGTTGGGCAATGTCACTCGATTGCGTTCCAGGACCGGGGGTTTTTGTTTCGTGATCGACCAGGTCCGCCCCCGGTCATCAGAGATCATCACCACCAACGAGACCCGCGGGGCATACGCATCGGTGTTGGCTTCCTCGTCGGGAAAAAACACCTGGACCGGCAGCCACAACCGGTCGTTCTTGTCCACGTGCACATGCCCCTTGCTGAAACTCCCGTATTTTCCGCCGTAGGTCGCTCCATGCAGGATGTCGACTTCGACCTTCCAGCCTTCACCACCGACAGCCAGCAAACACGGGACCAATACCAACGGCACTGTCCACGCCAGGATCTTCTGCAAAAACGAATCTCTCATGAGATACATGCTCCGGGTTCTCGGTGTGTCCCAGGGCCAGTCTACCTTGCTGTGCGGTTGTCACCACCACACGAGCACGCAACCATGCACGACAGTTTCTCGTCGACGAACCACGCCGACCGGAAAACACGTCGCCCCCCGATCCCGCCCATCCGGATGTTGAATCCATGCCGATCAAGGTTGCCGCCATCCTGACCTGTTTTCGACACAGGTCTCATGCCAATGTCATCCTCGAGAACTTCCTGGAGCCCTACCTGTTTCGTGGCAAGAAAGTGGACCCTCGAAAAGAATTCCGCGTGGTTTCGATGTACGTCGACCAGTTCCCCAAGGTCGACATGGCCCGGGGCGTCGCGCGTGACTACAAGATCAAGATCCAGCCCACCATCACCAAGGCCCTCTGCCAGGGTGGCCGGCGACTGGCCGTCGATGCGGTGTTGTCGATCGGGGAACACGGGACCTACTCGTTCAACCGCCTCGGACAAAAACGCTACCCACGCAAGCGATTCTTCGACGAGATCGCCCAGGTGATCGGCAACAGCGGCCGGACGATCCCCGTTTTCAACGACAAGCACCTCTGCTACCGCTTCGACTGGGCGAGGCAGATGTACGAAACCGCAAAAGAATTGAACATCCCACTGATGGCTGGCAGTTCCTGCCCGCTGGCCGAACGACAGCCACCGACCGAATTGCCACGCGACGCCCGGATCGCCGAGGCCGTCTCGATTCACGGTGGACCACTGGAAGCCTACGGATTCCACGCGTTGGAGGTCCTGCAGTCGTTTGTCGAGGCGCGCGCCGGCGGAGAAACCGGAATCGTCAGTGTCGAGTACCTGCGTGGCCGACAACTGTGGAACGCGGCTCGCCAGGGACGCTGGTCGTTGAAACTCGCCGAGGCCGCGATGCGAGCCGAACTGGGAACAGTTCCACGATCGATTCAACAGGTTCCCGGCGAGACCCGGGTCGACTCCGATGGGCTGTTGATTGAATACGCCGACGGCCTGAAAGCCACGATGCTCAACATCGGCAAGAACGACACCCGCTGGAACTTTGCCTGCCGCCTGGTCGGAGAACGCCAGGTCCACAGCACGGCCTTGAACGTCGGCCCCTGGAAAAACCGGAACCTGTTCAAGGCACTCGTGCATTCCATCCAGTCCCATTTCCGCAAGGGGCGTTCTCCCTACCCACTCGAGCGAACACTGATGACCACGGGATTGACCGACGCGATGATGCGGGCGGCGGTTCACCCCGGAGATCCCCTGCACACACCCGAACTCGAGTTCGGCTACAAGCCACGGTCGTTCAAGGCCATGCGAGAAAACGGGGCCAGTTGGAAAATCATTACCGATGACATGCCCGAACCCCGTGGAATCGACAACTCCTGCGGATGAACCGGGCCGGGGGCGGTCATGATATCTCACAGAATTCGGTCGACGTTGTCACAGACAAGACGGTAAAAAGGCGTGTGTCCCGGCAGGCGACCGCTCCTTTTTTTTCGATCACCTTCAGTCGTTTCAGTGAGTCATGACACAACAAGATCTCGCAACCGAATACGCCACCATCAAGGCCGAGGCTGAAGTGCTCGCCGGGGACTTGATGGACATCCCACAGCGAGCCACGGTGCTCAACGAGATCTACCTGGATTCAGGTCGCAATCACACGTTTCCCCAGATTGCCGTCCATGGAGCACTGTGGGCTTTTGGCTTCTTCGAAGTCGGCGGCCGGCTGGGACGACTGATCGCCAAGAGATACTTCTACAGTTCCAAGGAGCGGGCGTACCGGCTCGGCATCTTACAGACCTTCGCCGAAGATTTTCGCAGGATCAACCGCCTGGTCTGCATCGACACCTACACCAACTACCATTTCAGCAAGCGATTCGGCCGTGAACCGGGTGCCGACCAGTGGATTCATCCCGACCTGCTTGCCCAGCTCAACCGTGTTCATGCCTGCTCCGCCACAGGGGACTCTTTGAGTCCCGACGAAAAACAGGAGGTCTTTCGGCAGTCGTTCAAATGGGAACAGGAACTCACCGTGGCGCCCGGCGTCCAGGCGGCCATCGAAGCTTTTGACTGTCCGTTCATGCGGGGCCTGTGCACAAAACCAATCGTCCGCTTTGCGTTTTTTCCCCGGTGGCGTTTCCTCTGGTTCCGCAACTTCTACAACAAGGACGAACGCATCAAGAAGGGGCTCCAGGTCTACGACTACGCACGGACTGTGGGCTGGGATCAGGTTGCTGAAAGCATCGGCCGGTACGGACTGATGACCGAGGTCGCCCTCTCAAGTCCACGAGAGCACTTCCGCAATATCAAGCAGCGTCTCCTGCCGGAGAGTTGAAGACGTGAACGGGCACACCCCGGTCCAGGCCACGCCCGAATGCAACCGGGTCATCATCCGGAGAACGTTTCTGGATCCACTCCCCATCCGGTGGCCACGTCCTCGGCAATGATCCGGGGAGCCAGCCACACAAACCCGATNGCGACCGCCGCGACCGACGTGCCCATGACAACCAGCGCACGCACAACGCTCCCCGGCTCAATCAGCACCCAGGCNCCCGCAAACAACAGCGGAACGGAAAGCGAAGTGGCCAGAACGTNGATCGCGTGATTCTGTTTGCGTGACATGACCGGAGAGACCTCACCGCGACGGTACACCTCGAGGATNGCCGGCAAATCGGGATGCACCCAGAGTCGGACTCCCTTGGTCAAGGCGCCCACACTCCCGGCCAACCCGATCAATGATGTGAGCANCACGCCGCCGGCCAACACCGTCATCACCGCCGCAAAATGCCCCATTTTGGGCTTCTGTCCCAGGATCAGGGCGGTTCCAACAATGGCGAGCAAAGACACGAACGCGCTCGCCGCCGACTTCCAACATGCCATCGCCACACAAAACAATCCCCCGATCACCGCCCGACGGCGGACAACATCGGTTCGCAACACCCAAACGGCCGTCTGGCCGGATCGCCACCCCGCCTGCAACGATGGCAAAACAACTCCCAGCCAGACATGACCTGTCAACAGGTACAGGATGATCCCCACGACGAGGAGTACCAGAAATTGCAGCGAGATCCGGAAGCGAAAGACCATGCGGTGTTCTCGAAGACTCAACAGGCACGGTCTCACGGATCTGGGGGCGAAGAGGATTGTGACCGCTCTCCCAGGGTGGCCAGACGCCTGTCAAACCAAAAGGGACCAAATGGAAACACCGCGGCCACGATCCCTGTCATTGCCAGTGCCGGGGTCATCGGCACCCGGCCAATCGCCACAAGGAACATCACCACCAGGGCCACAAACAGGGCACCGTGGATCCCCCCGACCAGCGTCACCACCCAGGCCATTCCTGCCAGGTACTTCAATGGCATTGCAATGCCAAACAGCAGGAGTGTCGAGACACCCTCCACTCGACTGAACCATCTCAATCGGTGCAGAAATCTCTGGCTGGACATGGCAGCGGACCTGTGACAGTACCCGGGCGTCGCTGAGACAACAGTGATCAGCCCCCAGGCCGACGTCTCCTCGCTGGATCGGACCAACCATTTCCTGCAGCGCAAAAGAAAACCCCACGGTCGCGAATATCACTACCGTGAGGTTCAAGTAGCGGGGGCAGGATTCGAACCTGCGACCTCGAGGTTATGAGCCTCGCGAGCTACCGGGCTGCTCCACCCCGCGCCATGGTGCCGTCGGTTTCCCAACGACGGATTCATCTTATCGGGTTTCAGATCGCTTTCCAGTCACCCAAAAGGTCGAATTTCATCCTGTTCGGGGGCCGGTTGTACCGACCGTAGCAGGCCGACGGGCTGATTCTAGAAATCAGCGCTTTTGGGAGTTCTGGGAAACGGAATGCAGTCGCGGATATTGCTCATCCCGGTGACCAGTTGAACCAGCCGCTCGAACCCGAGCCCAAACCCACTGTGCGGGACACTGCCGTAACGACGCAGGTCCACATACCACCAGTATTCCTCGGGATCCATGCCGCACTCGGTGATCCGTTCGAGCAGAACATCCAGCCGGTCTTCCCTTTGGCTGCCCCCAATGATCTCGCCCACACGCGGCACCAGCACGTCCATCGCGCGGACCGTCTTGCCGTCATCGTTGCACCGCATGTAGAAGGGTTTGATGGTGCGAGGGTAGTCGAACAGGATCACCGGTTGACCAAAGTGCTCTTCGGTCAAAAACCGCTCGTGCTCACTCTGCAAATCCCGACCCCATTCAACCGGGTACTCCCACTCCCGCCCCGCCCCTTCCAGGATCTCCACCGCCTCGGTGTACGGGAGCCGGATGAACTCGTTGTCGGTGATGTTGGCCAGCGTCGCCAACACCGTGTCGTCAATCCGCTTGTTGAAGAACTCCATGTCCTCGCTGCAGCGTTCCAGCACCTCACCCACAACCGAGCGGATGAACGACTCGGCGAGATCCATGTTGTCCGGCAACTCGTAAAATGGCATCTCCGGTTCGATCATCCAGAACTCTGCCAGGTGACGTGACGTGTTGGAATTCTCGGCCCGGAAAGTCGGCCCGAAGGTGTAGCAATCGCCCACGCTGGTGGCGTAAATCTCGGCCTCCAGTTGTCCACTGACCGTCAACGAGGCCGGCCGTCCAAAGAAGTCCTGCCCGTAATCGATCTCTGTCTGCACCTGGGCCAGCCGTTGGAGATTCAACGTCGTCACCTGAAACATCTCACCGGCACCCTCGCAGTCGCTGGTGGTGATGATCGGCGTGTGGACGTAGACGAATCCACGATCCTGAAAAAAGCGGTGAATGGCCGCTGACAGCACGTTGCGGATGCGGGCAATCGCCCCAAAAGTGTTCGTCCGTGGCCGCAGGTGGGCGATCTCCCGGAGGAACTCGAAACTGTGACGCTTCTTTTGCAGCGGGTAGTTGTCGGCATCGGCCTCCCCGATCACCTCCAGGGATTCGACCCCCAGTTCGACACGCTGCCCCTGGCCGGGCGATTCCTTGAGCGTCCCCACGGCCTTCAGGCTGGCACCAGTAGTCACCCGGGCCACCAACTCATCCCAGCCATCCAGATCGCCCGGGACGACCAGCTGCAGGCTCGAGAGGCAACTGCCGTCGTTGAGTTCAACGAACGAGAGGCCGGCCTTGGAATCCCGGCGGGTTCTCACCCAGCCGCGCACCTCCTGCGACTCACCCGGCTGCCCATCGGCGAGTATCTGCACGATCCGTCGTGTCGTCATCTGGTCGATCCACAATCTGGGCCAACCGGTCGCCGGTCAGACGCCGACCCGGAGGCTGCCCAAGAGCATCATGGTCGCCCGGGGACTCAATGCCAGCTACTTGGGAAATGACTTTGGCGCCTTGATGTGCTGCCAGCCTTCTCCCGAGAGTGCCTTGAGAAAGGCGACCAGATCCTTCTTGTCCTGGTTGGTCAACTTCAACGGTTTCAAACGTGCATCCAGGTTGGGATTCTTGATCCCGCCCTTGTCGTAATGGTCAACCACTTCCTCGAGAGTCTTGAACCGTCCGTCGTGCATGTACGGCCCGGTGTGTTCGATCTCACGCAAAGTCGGGGTCTTGAAGGACCCCTTGTCCGAGGCCTTGCCGGTGACCACAAACCGTCCGAGATCCGGCTTGGGCTTGTCCATGCCGATACCAATGTTCTCGAACGAACCGTCGGTGAAATTGAATCCCAGGTGACAACTGTCGCAGGCCGCCTTCTTGAAAAAGACATTGAAGCCACGCGTCTGGGATGCGTTCAGTGCGGACTTGTCGCCATTGACGTAGCGGTCGTACGGAGAATTCCCCGACAGCACGGTGCGTTCAAACGTGGCAATCGCTTTGCCAACGTGATCAATCGTGAAGTTCGCCGTCCCGAACACCTTGACGAACCGCTTGCGGTATCCCTCGATCTTTTTCAGGCGCGCCACCACGGCACCGTGCGCCGCCTTCTCGCTCTTGAGATTGGTCATCTCGATCGGATTGGCAATCGGTCCCACGGCCTGAGCTTCCAGCGAGGGGGCACGACCGTCCCAGAACTGGCGAGTCGAGTACGCGCGGTTGATCACCGTCGGTGCACTGCGACCACCTTTCTGGCCCTTGATCCCCGTCGAGACCGGGGCACCATCGGTGTATCCCTTCGACGGCGAGTGACACGATGCACAGGAGACGGTGTTGTCGGTACTGAGCCGCTTGTCGAAATACAACAATCTCCCCAGTTCCACCTTCGCCGCCGAATACGGATTGTCTTCCGGGAAAAAGACCGGAGGCAATCCGAAAGGCACCTTCGGCTCCGTTTCGGCCGCGGCCGCCACAGCCCTGGGTTGCCCCCAACCGGATACAACCAGCGTGGCTGCAACCACCGTCAACAGGCAAAACAACGGAACACCAACCGCCATCACGGCGCGCGAAGAACTCTTCATCACCACACTCTCTTCTGGTCCCCAGCCCCGGCAACGCCAGCGCGCAGCCAATTCATTCGAACGGCTGGGGCATTCTGTTTGATGTCAGTTCCGGATTCGAAACCAACAGACCTACTTTTTCTTGACCGTGCCCTGAACGTAGATGGCCTTCTGGCCTTCCACTTCCGAGTAGGTCCCGTTGACCTGGACGATATGGGCCATGTGCTCGATCGCCTGCTTGCGGAACGTGGTCAGACCATCGCGCCGTGAATTGTGCTCTTCATCAATCAACAGGTAAATCGAACCATCCTTGGCCAGCAATCCGATCGGTTGGCCAAGAGCCGCACACTTCTGGCCACACCCACGGTGCTTGTCACCATGCTTGCCAACCTGCATGTAGCAGGAGTAGTCGATGACTTCACCAACCACCGAAACCGGCTTGCCGGCGAGAGTCTTGCCCAGGATGGAGCTTGCAACCGTCTCGACACTCCAGGGACGTCCCTTGGTGGCTTTCTTGCCGATCTCAGCCGATGGCTTGGCGTAGCTGCCGGCGGTTGCAGCCGACCAGTCGGGGAACAGGATGCCCTTGCCCTTGGCCGCGGCCAGGGAAACGCCAACCAGAAGAACCGCAGCCAGCGTGGTGTTGAGCAGACGTGTCTGCCAGAGCTTTGAACGTGCCATCGATATTTCTCCTTGAGAAGCCGGATCGAGCGAGGAATGCAAACCGTACAGGGCAAAGTGGGGACAATAGGCCCCCGGACGCGGTACTATACCTACCGGTCACACGGCCCCGCAAGCGGCCGAGACCCCTGACGCGGCCAGGGAGGCCTTGAGTTCCTCAACTCCCACGTACACGGCACCATCCAGTCCCAGGGCACGCGCCGCTTCAACGTTCTCCAACAAATCATCCACGAAGAAGCACTCGGCAGCCTCGCAACCAGCAGCCTCGACGGCGACTCGATAAATCTCCGGCGACGGCTTCATGGTGCCCACCTCGTAGCTGAAGACACAATCGTCAAATCGTTCGAGAAGCGAGAATTGGTTGCCAATCCAATCGACGTGTGGAGGACAGGTGTTGGAGAGCACAATGAGCCGGTGGCCCGCCTGGCGCAGTCGTTCCAGAACCGGCATCAGCGGCTCATTGAGCGTGAAGATATCTGATGCAGCCCGCATCAGATCAGCAACGTCGATTTCAGTTTCAACGTGTCGTTGCAATTCGTCGCGGACTCCGACCGCGTCGATTTCGCCTCGTTCGAAACGATCCTCCAGGCCCGAATCCCATAGCCATTCGCGAATCTGTTGTCCGGTCGCGCCACAGACCCGCCCCATCTCCGCGAACATCTCGTCGTGCGAGAAATGGACCAGCACGCGGCCCATGTCAAAGATGATACTACGAATTGCCATCAACCATCGCTCTGGCGAATTGACACTCTCTTCACGCCTATCCTAGAGTGTGGACCGCGAGAGTTCAGGCGAGCAAGGTTTCGGCCCTCAAGGAGAACCGACTGTCGATGAGTGACGGGGGCGAAACATACACCGACCCGGACACACTGCATGGTCGTGACTGGCCCTGCCTGCGGCAGTTTTGCGTCTTCATGGAAAACCGTGTTGGGCGACTGCACAACCTGATGCGACGACTCGAACGGGACGACCTGAGAATCATCGCGCTCTCGATCGACGACAGTGTCGATTGTGCCGTGGTCCGGTTGATGTTTGACCACTTCGAACGTGCCCGTGAGTTGCTGCAACTGGGTGGTTACTCGTTTATCGAAAGCGACATCATCGGCGTCGAATTGCCCGAGGCTCCTCAACCCTTCCTGGCCGTCTGCTCGACCCTGCTGCAATCCGAGATCAACATCCACTACACCTACCCGCTGCTCTACCGCCGCGGTGGACACGCTGGCATCGCCCTCTACGTCGATGACCTCGAACGGGGCCTCGAGTTGCTCCGTGACACCGGACACCGACTGATCAGCGAGGACGACCTGCTTCGCGACGACGAATTCTTCTAGGCCCGCCCGGACTCCAACAATCCCTCCCTCAGAATGTGTTCCCGATGACCATCGATCACCACGCCGTCGGACTCCCGCTCGGTTTCCACACCGCGGGTGCTGACGTCACTCCCGCCACGGCCGTCTCGTTTCTGGAAGGCCCCGCCTGCACCCGCGAGGGAACTGTCTATTTCAGCGACATCGCCAACAATCGGATCCTGACCTACACGCCTGGCGTTGCGGGTTTTGAGGTCTTCCGTGAACCCAGCGGTCGAGCAAATGGATTGCTGCTGGACCCGTCCGGACGGCTGTTGGCGTGCGAGGGAAATGAACACGGTGACGACGATGGTGGTCGCCGCATGACACGGACCGACCTGGCCACCGGCGAGGTCGAGATCCTCACCGACAACTACCAGGGCCACCGGTACAACGCTCCCAACGACGTCGCCGTTCGCAGCAATGGACAGATCTTCTTCACCGACCCCTGCTACGGGGACCGGGCCACCATGGAACTCGACCACGACAGTGTCTATCGCATCGACATCGATGGTTCGGTGACACGTGTCCTGACACAACCGGAAATCCAGCGCCCCAACGGAATTCACCTGTCACCCGATGAGAACACCCTGTACCTGGTCGACAGTTGTCCGGTGATCGACGGAAACCGAAAAATCTGGGCCTTCGACCTCTCCGAAGAGGGAACTCCCTCATCNCCGCGTGTCGTCTACGACTTTGCCCCGGGCCGCGGTGGAGACGGCATGGCTGTCGACAGCCAGGGCAACCTCTATATCGCCGCCGGNATCACCCGGTCGCGAGGAGTCCATGAAACCGGTGACATCCCGCCCGGGATCTGGGTGATCACCCCNGAAGGCGACGTCCGCGGACGGATCCCGATAGTCGAGGACGTCCTGACCAACGTGACCTTCGGCGGCGANGACCTGAAAACGCTGTACATCGCNGCCGGCAAGACACTATTTTCCACCCGGGTCGANATCCCCGGCTGGGTCGTGCACCGACGGGACGAGCTATGAGCGGGACGGAGAAAGAATCGAGCCATCGTGATCACATCGAAGCNGCTGAAGGCATCAACGCCATCGGCTTCGCCGTCATCACGCTCTCGGACACCCGGACTGAAGCAACCGACAAGAGCGGGGCATGTCTTCGCGATGCCATCGAGGCGGCCGGCCATGTCGTGGCACGCTACCAGGTGGTCAGCGACGACCCCGGGGCGATCACCCAGGCACTGGATGCNGCGTTGTCCGATCCGGCCGTCGGCGTTGTGATCACCACCGGTGGAACAGGAATCTCGGCTCGTGACTCGGCCTACGAGACAATCTCGTCCCGCCTCGACAAGCGACTCGACGGCTTCGGCGAATTGTTTCGCATGCTGAGCTTCGAGGAGATCGGCGCCGCGGCGATGCTCAGCCGGGCTGTCGGCGGTATTGCCATGGGTCGCCCGTTGTTCGCCCTGCCCGGATCGACAGCGGCGGTCCGCCTGGGCATCCAGCAGTTGATCCTGCCGCAGGTCGGTCACCTGCACCACGAACTGACCCGGCACGCGACCGGAGCATGACAACCCAGCCGCCAGAGAACGGTCCGGGCCAAACGTGGGTGGGCGGGTTGATCCGTTTCAGTATCCTGGCCATCGTGCTCGCGGTGGTCGGTTGGCGAGGCCGGGAACTCTGGAACGATGGCCGCCGCCTGGGAGGCGACGTGACCTGGCAACCAGAATGGCTGGTGGCCGCGGCCATCGCCTACCTCGTCGGGTGGCTCCCCAGCGCGTGGTTCTGGAAAAGTCTGCTGGCCCGCTCGGGACATCCCCTCGGCTGGTGGCCGCTGCTCAGGGCTTACTACTGCGGTCACCTGGGAAAATACATCCCGGGAAAGGCCAGCGTCCTGGTGATCCGCGCCGGCCTGTTGAGATCATCGGGAGTGCCGGCAACCACGGCCGCGTGGACCGCCACATGGGAAACCCTGCTGGCCATGGGGGTCGGCGGAATCCTGGGGCTGGGACTGGCCCCCTGGCTGGTGACCGAGGAGATCCTGGCTGCACTGCCCGGCCCTCTGGCACCGATTGGCCGCCACCCNTTGATCACCGCCGGCGTCGTGGCGACCATCGCCCTGGCCGCCTTCCCATGGCTGACGCGACTGGTCACACGACTGACCCGCCGGATGACCAGGCAAGACACGGCCGACGTGTCGGTCTCGACCCGACAGGTTCTGATCGGATCGCTGGCCATGTCCGGAGGGTGGATCTGCCACGGCTTGAGCCTGTGGTGGACACTCGAAGGACTGGGGGCCTCGCCGACACCGGATTGTCCCGGGGAAACCCTCGCTGGAATGACCGCGGCGGTTGGGCTCGCCACGTCCCTGGGATTTGCCGCGATCTTTGCTCCCGGGGGAGTCGGCGTTCGCGAGGGAGTGCTGATCGAGGGCCTGTCGCGATCGGGAATCGGCTTGCAACCGGCCNTCCTGGGTTCGATCGTTCTGCGAGCCACGTGGTTACTGGCTGAATTGATCGCCTCCGCAGCCCTATACTATGGTCATCGCCCTGCTCGTCCTTCCAGAAAGGATCTCCACNACTGATGCTCTCGATCGTTGTCCCCGTGTTGAACGAAGAGGAGAGCCTGGGCGAATTGCATGCCCAGATCGCCGCCACGTGCGACACCCACGAAATCGAGTGGGAATTGGTTCTCGTCGACGATGGATCAACCGACCGATCGTGGTCGGTGATCACATCGCTCGCCCAGGACCANCAGGCCGTCTCGGGCATTCGTCTGAGACGGAATTTTGGCAAGGCGGCAGCGTTGACTGCCGGCATGCAGGCTGCCACGGGTGAACTCGTCATGATGATGGACGCCGATCTCCAGGACGATCCTGCCGAGATNCCTGGACTGATCCAACGGCTTGACGAGGGATTTGACGTCGTCAACGGATGGAAAAAACACCGACTGGACCCCTGGCACAAGGTGTTTCCCAGCAAGGTGTTCAACAGCATGATCGGTCGACTCACCGGTCTGAAACTGCACGATCACAACTGTGGATTGAAGCTTTTCCGGCGCGAGGTGACCCGGGAGGTCACCATCTACGGCGAATTGCACCGGTTCATCCCGGTCATGGCCCACGCCCGGGGTTTCCGCGTCACCGAACAACCCGTCAACCATCGGCCNCGCCAGCACGGCCACTCAAAATACGGCGTCAGGCGATTTCTTCGTGGATTTCTCGATCTGCTGACGGTGAAGTTCCTCACCGGCTATGGCCAGCGGCCCGGACACATCCTGGGAGCCGTGGGCTTACTTTTCCTNGGACTGGGCACATTGGGGCTGGGATTCCTGGGATGTCTGTGGATCTACTGGAAGGCACGCGGACAGGACCCNGGAATCGGTGCCAACCANCTGCCGATGCTGGTTTATTCGGCCGCGTCTCTACTGCTGGGTGGACAGGCACTGTCGCTGGGCCTGCTGGCCGAACTGCTGGTGTCACGAACCGCAAACGCCGACGACACCTTCAGCGTGGCNGAACAGGTGGGCGGCCCCCCGGCACGACCGTTGACACCCTCCGAGGAACCTGGACCGAATTCAATCGGCCCCTGATGTCTCACGATCCCGCTACGGGTCTGAGAAATCCAGCGTGATGGTCGACCGATAAAACTCCAGTGTCACACGCTGATTGACACGGCTGGAAACCGCACGCATCGCACTGACCGGCAAGGCACTGTTTTCCTTGTGGACAATCTCGCCATTGCGGAGATCGAGCACCAGCACGCCATACTCCGTTCGAGGCCTCGGTTGCAAAGCTTTCTGCACGGGTCGATAAACTCGGCTGGCAAATGTCAAAACCGGCAGATGCCGAGGCTGGTCCACTTCCACAGCCTGGTTCTCGATCTGAACCGGCCCCCAATTGGGTCGGGACACAGGTTTCCCGGCGACACCGTTGTTTCGGGCAAACGCCCAGCATGGCCCGTTCACAGTGATCGCTCGTGTGGAAGTCCCACGCACCCGGGTGTTACTCGGCAGATTGACCATCAGCAGGTACTGCCCCAGCGTTTCGACAACGACAAAAGACTGCGGCAGTGCCTTCGGATCGATCGCCAACTTCGCATCAACACGAACACGACCACTGGCGATATCAATCATCCGGAATCGCCCGTTGGGTTCCAGGACCCCCAATCCATCGTTGCCAACCACGACAGGACTGAGATCCCCGGCGAGTTCCATTCGGACGACAGTCCTGCCGGTGACCAGGTCCAGCGCCGAGACCAACTGGCTGTTTTTTCCGGTTTGCTGACTCACCACCCACTGCCCCACGCGGCCGATCACACCCTCGGATGGCAACGTCCTGGTGGCCACGGCACTGCCATCGGAGGCATCCAGGACCAGCACCTCGTTGCGTTCGTCCGGCTCAACACACACGAACTGATCGGTCCCGTACACCCTGCAGCCACGAGAGATTCCACCACGTCGCCACAAGACACGCCCGGACAACGGATCGGCCGCCTCGATCGCGGTTCCAATCTGGTAGGTCAGCCTGCGGGCTCCCAGTTGTCCAACGTGTCCGATCGGTCGACCGGTCGAATCGGTCATCTTGAACCACCGTGGACCGGGGCCGATCACGCCGGGCAGTCGGACGATTCTCGACTGCACACCGCTCTTGTCCTCGAACAGGTTCCGCCGCCACAACACATGGGGGTGCTGAAGATCGCCAAGCCCGTCGATGACAGCAAACCGGTTTCCCAGCACGATCAGCAACAGGTGGCCGTTGGCCTGGACAAAGTTTCCCTCGAATGCGTAGGGCACCCGTGCCTCGCTTCCGGGAACGGCGAGGTCACCGACGGTCGTCAAACGCCAACGTTCACGACCACGCTCGTCAAAGGCAATCACGTACTGCCTGCGATTGTCCAGCCGGAAACTCCACCCCCGCCACGGCACCGGGCGTCGGCCGTGGAAAGGAATCGGGTAGGTGTTCACGCTGGTCCGCCGCTCCTCGTTCACCGTGGTCCCGGCCACCACCTTGCCGAGTTTCCAGTCGGGCAGCGATTCAACCAGGTCCTTGTATGCCGGGTCCTTGTGCCAGGCGGCAACNGTGGCGCGGCCGGTGCGACCCGGAACCAACTCCACTCCGGCAAACCGACCCGTTTCGAGTTCGCCTCTCAGGACCGATACCGCTTCACTCTTCTTCTGAGCCGACCACAACTGGGCCAGTTCGGCTGTAGCCTGTGCGGCCGCCGGCGGATCCACTCCGTTTCGCAAGGCCAGCAGCAACCGTTCTCGCTGGACGGCAGGAGTCTTTTCGGGAAGTTTCAGCAGCAATTCGATCCGGGCACGATCTGCAATCGGTTGGCCATCAAACAAGGTGATGAATTCGGACAACAGCACCGGGCTGGCAGNTCCCTTTCCGGCAATCGCCGACTCGAAGAGTTCCTGTCGCTTGGCCGCGAGGACCTGCTGCTGTTGCCCGGTCGCCCGTTTTTGGACCCTGGCCAATTGCGACGCGATCCACCGTGTCCGTCGCACCGACAGGTCCTCCTCAACCGGTTCCAGTTGATCCCGGCGGGCGTCGTCGGCCTGGTCGGTTCCGCCCGGTTTCGGGTGGTCGCCCAATTGCCGCAACGTCAGGTATTCCCGAAACGCCTCGACCACCTTGCCGGTCCGGGACAGCCCCGTTGCTCGCAGTCGACGAAACGCCAGTTTCTCGTCGGCAGAAGCCAGCAGGCTCTCCAGCCGCTTCGCCCGGTTGGCATACCGGTCGTAGTCGAAACGCAGGCCGTCGAGCAAAGCCTGGACCAGCAATCGCCGCACACCCGGGTCGGGTCGCGCTTCAAATGACGCAGCCAGGTCGGCCACAGCCGGTTCGTATTCGCCACGATGCAAGCGGCGACGTCCACGTAAGGCCAACGCCGTGGCATCCTGTTGATCCTTGCTCAGTCGTTGGGCAATTCGATCCTGCAACGCGGCGTCGGTTTCAAAAGCCACCAACTCGTTGTGTGAAAGACCCAGGAGCCGCCCGCCACCGTCGACCAGGTGCCCCACCAGACGACCGTCAGCCAACTCGGTCCGGGCCAACAGCCGCCCGCTGGCCAGGTCGATCGTGAGAATTGCTCCCCGGCGAGAACCACCGGTGGTGTCGCGAGTTTCCACCGGCAGGTGGTAGAGGTCTCCCATCCGCACACCAACTCCCGTCGGCCGGGGGATCGGAGTCGGCATCGCCCACGCCGCCCGACCGTCCTGCAGCCGAAACGCCTGGACACGAGATCGCTCGACAACCACCACCTTGTCCTGGTGCACGGCCGCGACAAAATGGGCTTGCCCCCGCGATCGACTCCAACGCAGGCGGCCTGTCTCCAACTCCAAGCAGTGCAATTGTTCCGAATCCCGCGGTGTCAGTACGATCGTGCCGTCAGAAATCACCGGCACCGAATCGAACCAGCCATCGGTTCGCGACAACTGGGAAATGCGGTTGGGCATCAGCACCCGCCGCATCGCCTGCTGGCGACTGTAGCCCGTTTGCCGTTGTGTGGGTCGATACGAATACGACCACAACAATTGCCGTCGCGCCACATCGACGCCCACCAGCAATCCCGATTCCGTCGGACACACCAGTACCCCGTCGGCGTAACTGGGACTCAACCCAGCAAGTCGACGACCGGAATGGGCCAAGATGTTGAATTCCGGCTGAGCGATTCCCTGCGACCACTCGACTCCAGTCCGTTCCACCCCGTCAACACGCCGGGGCCCATCCGGATGGATCGCCAGCAGGCGGATCTCACCATCTCTCTCGCCCAGGCAAAACAATCGTCCTCCAAGAGGCAATGGTGGCCCCAGGAAGAAAATGCCGTCGAGTTCGTTCTTCGGATCGCCCCGCGGACCACCCAACTCCCAGACCAGCATTCCCTCGCTGGCCAGTTCGAATGCCAACAGCCGATTGTGGTCGCGCGGCACCCATGCTGCGGCCGTATCGGCTTGCCCCCTGAAAGCAGCCGGTGTGAACACCTGCAATCCGAGGACCCCCACCGAATCGACGGCATAAACGTGGCGGCCGTCAGTCGAGAGCGAACCGATCGTGCGGTCGTACCAGGCGCGTTGACCAAGGAACAACTGGCTGAGCGACTGCCGCATGGTGCGGCCACCAACCGAGTAACTGGGGACCTTGCCGTCGAGAACCCGTTCGAAAGCGGGGTCAACAGTGATGCTCTCCCACAAGTGTCGACCGCTGGGCAAATGAACGGCCTTGATGTCAAACAGGCTGCGGAACACCGCCACGTCACCGATCACCAGCGGGTCAACCGCCGGCAACAACAGTCCGTCACGAGCCCGCTCGCTGACCTCCAGTTCTCCCAGTTCGCTCATGACCTCAACGAGTCGATCCTGGCGATGAGGATCGTCCAACTCCCGTTGAAATGTCGCAAACGACCACTGGGGCCGGGCTCCGGGAACTGCCGGAGACGCGGACGCAGATCGGTCATGCCGTCCACGCCATGTCATCCAGTTCCCGGCCGACGTCCCCGCTGCAGTGAGCGGAGACTCGGAAAACCCAGCGAGGGCCTGGACCATCTCGGCCCGTGATCGCTGCCCCAGTACCGTTGCCAGTGCACCCCCGCGAGCCTTCATCCGGTTGCGATCGCCGGTCGACATGGCCAGGAGGATCGCCGCGGCGCGGGAAGGCCGACCGATACGAGCCCAGGCCAACGCCGAACGGACCGAGAGTGACGGCTCAAACTCGGTGGCTTTCATTTTCCGCAATTGGTCGTAACGCATCGCCGCCATCAGAGTCTGTCCCTGGTCCAGGCAACGATTTCCCAGCGAGTAGGTCGCCTGGCGACCGGCCTTCGTGTGCAGGTACTTGCGAGACACCTCCTCGAGTCGCTCACCAACAGCGACATCTCCAGCGGTTTCCAGCAACTTGCGAGCAATCGTGCCGTATTCCAGTTCGTAGGCCTCGCGGCCCCGCGGCCCAATCGTGCCCAGAAGCTCCGACGCAGCCAGCTTCAAACTCCGGAACGGCGCCGCAACATTTTCGCTCCCATCCGGCCTGGGCTCCCTGAAGAACACGTCCTCGTCGTGCTCCAGCAGGCTCTGCAACAACCGCACGGCCGACTGCACCTGCTTCTGGGCCATCAGCTCGCGAGCTTTCACCAGTCGCTGTACCAGGCGACGATCGGTGACATGCACCATCCGTGACCGGACATCCGAGGTGATCGGCATCGGTCGGCCCGGAAAGGGAGCAACCCGTAGCCGAACCTGGGCTGGCACACGTGACGGGAGAACCAGCACGAGCACGGTGGACGCCGCCACCAAATACTTCACCGGCATTGATCTGAAATACATCACGCAACAGTTCCGGCAGGGCCGACTGTTTGACCGGGTCTCCTACGGTCAGAATAATCGATCGCATCCGTATTGCACACCGCATTCACTTCCTCCGACTCCCGGGACAGGGTTCCATGACCAACATCGATCTGACCACAACCAACACCGACGAGGTCGCCACCGAGCAATTGCAGCAGGCAATGCAAACAATCGAGACCTATTACCAGTCCCGAGGCATCTTCGCGGATCATTTCGGATTCGGAGACCGACCGGCAATTCTCGTTGTTGATTTCGCCAATGGCTGGACCGATGACGCCTATGCCGGTGGCAGCCGGAGATTGGACTCGCCGGTGGAGAATACCGCGAAATTGCTGGCGGCTGGCCGTGAACAGGGCGTGCCGATTGTCTACACAACCAGTCCCTGGCGACCACGGACCGCCGACCAGATGTTCAAGACCGCTGCCGACGTGTCCGAAGGATTCCGCCCCTGGGACGAACACGCCTGCCAGATTGATGACCGGCTGAAGCCGGCAACCGAGGACCTGGTGATTCAGAAGGAAAGTGCCAGTGCATTTGCCGGAACACACCTGGCCGGTTACCTGATCAGCCTGCAATGCGACAGCGTCCTGATCACCGGCTGCAGCACCAGCGCCTGTATCCGAGCGACCGCGACCGACGCCAAGAGCCTGAGGCTCAAGCCGGTCCTGGTCGGGGATTGCTGCGGCGACCGCGCAGCGGCTGCTCATGTGTTTACACTCTTCGACATCCAGGCTCGCTTTGCCGATGTCGTTTCGGTCGACGAGGCCATCGAGTCCCTGCTTCCCCAATAGCGCAACAAGAAGACCCGCCCCCCGGCGAACCGGAGGACGGGTCTTCTCTGAATCACTCTTGTCGCGAGTGGTTCAACGTCGACAGGTGTCGACTACTGAACCAGCGTCGAGGTGTCGCCAGCAACGGCCTTCAGAGCAGCCTTGCTGAGCTTGCCCTTTTCGAAACCCTTGTTGGACGCCACGCGACCTCGCTTCCACATCAAGACGGTCGTTTCCGCACCCTTGTTGATCTTGTAGGGCGGCGGTCCGCTGATGCCATCAAAGATGGTCAACGGCACATTCTTGATGCCGTGCTTCTTGGCAAGCGCCTTGAGCTTGGGCTCATCGGCATCGGGATCGTCGCTGAGCACAACGACGAAAGCCTTCAACTGGCTTGCCTTGTTCTTACCAACTGCTGCGTCGACTTGCTTGACCAGACCGGCCAAGTTGTCCGTGATCGTGCGGGTAAAAATGCCGACCACGGGACGGTTGCCATAGCGTCAGCGATAGCAGAGTTTTTTTCCGGCGAACGGACCGGTGATGTCCTGGACGTTGAACGCCTGAACACCTTGGCCAGGACGAAGTCCGGACTTGACATCTGCTGCTTCCGAAACGGCCGCCGCCACGATCAGCAACGCTGCAGACGAAACCAACATACGGTTCATCTCTCGTTCCTCCATCGCGCCTGTACGGGACCCAGTAACTCCACGGCTACTGCTGCACGGGATTGTATCCGCTTCACGGCAGCGTTGTCGAGAGTGTCAGTCACCTGAACACAATAAAAAACACCGATCAACCAAACCTGGGGACAATCCCAGTCCGGTGATCGGTGTGAAACGAACCCCACGCGTCTTTACTTGGACGCTTCAACTCCCAGGGTTTTCAGGGTCGCCGCCGCCGTCGTGCCGTCGCTAGCCGCCTTGACCTTGCGATCGACCTTCAGGATTTTGCCATTCTTGCCGATGTAGAAGGTCCAACGGAACGGAACCTGCCGCTTGTCAGTCACCACGCCATACGCCCGCGCGACCTTCTTGCCAGGATCGCTGAGAATCGGGTAGTCGACTTCCAGTGATTTGGCAAACTTGGTGTTCAATTCCACCGTGTCACAACTGGCGGTGAAGTAGGCAACGTTGAACTTCTTCAGCTCTTTGCCGCTCGTACCGAACGACTTGCACTGCTTGGTTCAGCCACCGGTGAAGGCTTTGGGGAACCAGGCCACAACCACCGCCTTCTTGCCTTTGAACTGGGACAACTTGTAGGTTTTTCCATCGCTGCCCTTGAGCGTGAAATTGGGAGCAGCGTCACCTTTTTTGAGCATCGGCGGCTCGGCGGCCGACGCCGAGTCGGCGAACAGACCCAGCGTCGCTCCAGCGGCCAGCATGGCCAGAATCTTCATGGTGGGATCTCCTCGGATAGAAAAAACACGTCGTGACCGCGGTGTATCATACGCGGCGGGCCTAGGCTACCGCGCCGGACCAGCGGAATTCAAACCGGGAGCCACACCGGTCGGTCACGCCAGTGCCTTGTCCAGGTCCGCACAGAGATCCTCCGGGTGTTCAATCCCACAACTGACTCTCAGCGTCCCATCGGTGATTCCCGCGGCCCGGCGAGCCGGTTCGTCCATCGACGCGTGGCTCATCGTCTCGGGATAGGAAATCAACGACTCGACTCCGCCCAGCGACTCGGCCAACTGGAACAAACCGGTTCGGGTCAAAACACGTTCGGCCATCTCGCGACCACCCTCCACATCGAAACTCAGCATCGCTCCGAATCCGTCCTGCTGGCGGGCCGCCAGTTCGTGCCCCGGGTGACTGGCCAGGCCGGGATAGTAAACCCGGGTCACCCGGGAGTGTGACTCGAGCATCTCGGCCACCGCCTGGGCCGCCAGTTGATGTGCCTCCATCCGTGGCCCCAGTGTCTTGATGCCACGGAGCACCAGCCAGGCATCGAAAGGAGAACAGGCCAGGCCCAACGCATTGGTGATGTAGGCGATCCGCTCGGCGTGCTGTTCGTGGCGCGTCACCACGCACCCGCCAACAACGTCGGAGTGACCGTTGAGGTACTTGGTGGTCGAATGCATCACGACGTCGACACCGTGCTCGAACGGCCTCTGCAGGTAGGGCGAGCAGAACGTGTTGTCAGCGATCGTGATCGCACCTGCGTCGCCGGCTATTTCGCACACCGCCGCCATGTCGGTCACATGCAACAACGGATTGCTGGGAGTCTCGATCCAGATCCCTCGTGTCTCCGGTCGCACCGCAGCACGGACCGCATCGAGATCCAGCATGTCAACGAACGTGAACTCCAGATGCTGGTGCGCCAGTATGTCGGCGAACAGGCGGTAGGTGCCGCCGTAGATGTCCTTGCCCGCGATGATGTGGTCACCCGACTGGAAGAGATACGCCGCAGCAGTAATCGCTGACATGCCCGTCGAAGTGGCACGACAGTCGATCCCACCTTCCAACGACGCGATGTTCTCCTCCAGTGCCTGGCGGGTCGGGTTTCCGCTGCGGGTGTAGTCAAAACCCCGATTCGTCTCGAGATCATCCCAACGAAACGTCGAGGTCGGATAAATCGGTGTGGTCGCACTGAGGTAGGCCGAGTCCTTGTCGACACCGACGTGGACACAACGTGTCTGGAATTCCATCGTTTCGGTTCCAGTAAATGAGAGCGGGACAGAGAACCATTGAGTCTATGCGACACCGCTCGTTTCGTTAACCTAGTCGCAGAGCAACACACGCCCACACGTCATGTTCTCATGCCACTGCACCTCCCCACCGATCTCGGTCGACCGATCCCTGACAGCCCACACGCGGTGTCGGCCTGCCTGCCGACATGGGCTGACAACATCGGCTACGAAGAGGGAGAACCTCGGGTCAAGGACAAGTTGACCACCGGGTACCCTCGCTTCGTCTACAACCGTTTCTGCCGTGACCTCTTCAACACCGTGGCCCAGGCGATCGACGAACCGGGCCAGGACTGCCTGGTATTCCCAACCCGGGCGGCAGCCGACCGAACCGCGACGTTCATCAACGCACACCAAGACGCGTTGGCGGCTCAAGTCGTACCGATCCCGGGGGCATTGGCCGACATCGGGCACGACAACGTGCACGTGGTGATATTTCCCAGCGCATTGGCCCGAGTGGGCCAGGACGCCTGGCAACACATGGGCGAGGGAATTTCGTCACGCCAGGCCGAGGACTTGCTGGCCGGACGGATCGCTGAACCAGCCGAGGAGATCAACCAGGTTGTCACCCAGCGGGTGGCATCCCTGGCGGGCGTCCCCGTCAAACGCACCTGGCTGGCCTCGTGCGGCATGAGCGGTTTTGCCGCGGTGCACCGGGCCGTCGACAGCCTCACGCCCGGACTGGACAGCGTGCAATTCGGGTTCCCCTATGTCGATTCGCTGAAAGTCCAGCAATTGTGCGGATCGGCCGGTTGCTGGTTTCTGCCCCGGGGAGACCGGGCCGAGTTGGATCAACTGCGAGAGGCACTCGAAGGAGGCCGCCGCTTCAGCAGCGTCTACACCGAGTTCCCCAGCAATCCCCTGCTCGCGGTGCCCGATCTCGGGGAACTCTCGGAACTGTGCAGGGCCCACGGCGTGCCCCTGGTCGTTGACGAAACAATTGCCGGATTCGGCAACGTCGATGTGCTGCCCGTCGCCGATGTCGTCTGTAGCAGTCTGACAAAATCATTCTCCGGTGTGGGCGACGTCACCGGAGGCTCGATTGTGGTCAACCCACAGAGCCGATTCGCCGAGCCCCTCTCCTCCGCACTCGACGCATCTCCACCGGCGAGCCTCTACACCGCCGACTTGATCGTCCTGGAACGCAATTCCCGGGACTACTCGCTGAGGCTTCCGGTGACGTGCGAGAACGCAAGCCGACTGGTCGACTTCCTGCGAACACAACCCGGCGTGGCGACAGTCTACTTCCCGGACGACAAGAACCCCGCAGGTGACTGCAACCATGCGGCCCGATTCGACGCCTTCGCCCGCCCTGGTGGACACCGTGGACCGTTGTTCTCAATTCTCCTGGAGAACCCCGAAGCCACCACCGCGACGTTCTACAATGCCCTGGCGATCGACAAAGGACCCAACCTCGGCACCAATTACACGCTGGCCTGCCCCTTCACGATCCTGGCCCATTACCACGAACTGGAGTGGGCGGAATCGTGTGGCGTATCACGGCACCTGATCCGCGTTTCCGCGGGGCTGGAACCCTACGACCAACTGCAGGCCGCCTTTGCCAACGCCCTGGACGCCGTTTCAGCCATCCGTTGAAACACCCGGCAACCCGACGGTTCAGTCGTCCTGCTTGGCGTATTCGAAGAGTGCCGTGGACAGGTAGCGTTCGCCCGAGTCGGGCAATACAACGACAATCGTCTTGCCGGCGGCCTCCGGACGTGCGGCAACTTTCAGCGCCGCAACCATCGCCGCACCTGAACTGATCCCGCAGATGATCCCCTCTTCCTGCGTGATCCGGGGAGCCATTTCGAATGCTTCCTCGCTGGAAACCTGCACCACCTCGTCAACAAGGTCCATGTCGAGAATATCTGGCTTGAATCCAGCCCCGATGCCCTGGATCTTGTGTGGCCCGGGTCCTCCACCGGACAACACCGGACTCTCGACCGGCTCGACGGCGACCGATGTCACCGCGTGCCCTCGTTCATTCTTGAGGTACCTCGAGACACCAGTGATCGTACCGCCGGTGCCGATGCCCGAGACGAAGTAGTCCACGTTGCCGTCTGTGTCGTTCCAGATCTCGGGACCGGTGGTGTCAAAGTGCACCTGCGGATTGGCCGGATTCTGGAACTGCTGGGGCATGAAATGATCGTCCTGCTCGGCCATCTCTGTCGCCTTTCGGATCGCTCCCCCCATCCCGTCGGACCCCGGGGTCAGGATCAACTCCGCCCCGAATGCCCGCAGCATCATGCGACGCTCCACCGACATCGTGTCGGGCATCGTCAACTTCAACTTGTAGCCGCGTGCTGCACAGACATAGGCCAACGCGATCCCCGTGTTTCCACTGGTCGGCTCGACAACCGTCATGCCACTTTGCAGGGCACCGGACTGCTCGGCGTCCCAGATCATCGCGGCACCAATTCGGCACTTGACGCTGTAGGCCGGATTGCGGCCCTCGATCTTGGCGAGCACCGTCGCCCCGAGTCCCTCGGTCAGTCGATTGATCTGAACCAGCGGGGTGGAACCGATCGATTCGGAGTTGTCCTTGAAAATGGCCATGTCTGACTCCTGGTGGTTTGTTCTCTTGCCGTCGAGCCATTATGTGGCAAGCCCGCGTGGCGAGCAATCGTCGCCGATACGGACTCAGCAACCGACGGAGATTTTGATTCAACGAGTTGGGCGTGGTCGTACCGAGAAGCCACTGCCACGGATCACCGGCAACCTCATCCGAGACGCCCCGGCGGCCCGGGTGCGTCCGACGACCGGGTGCGGCCGTCGAGTCGTCCTCGCCTCGAAACCCGACGTCGGCCTGGCCCCGGACTCCACCTCGCCCAACAGATCGGAGACGAACTTGCGGCTGGCCCGGTTGATGATCACCACGCGACTGGCCGCCCGGGGATTGTCCGGTGAACGGATGATACAAACCACCTCGGCCCCCTCTGCCGCGAACACCGCTGCCTGCGCCGCAGCCGCCTCGGCCGCCGATCGCGACACGCCCCGACTGCGGCCACTGGTCGACCGGGGCGGCACAACCGGAGTCGTCCGGCCCGGCCCGGTCAACGACACCGGCAATGCCGGTTCCTTGGCGGCCGTCTTCACCGACGGTGGAGGAAAGTCGTCCAGGGACCGTCGAGAACCAACCGGTCGTGACACCGGGGTCCTGGCAGCCGTGGTGATCGTGTCCCGGTTCGGACCGGGCTGATCCCGGTGTGCCACCAGTGAGTTCAGACGACAACGAACCAGCAGATCGTGGATCGGTCGCAGGCCGGCGTACAGGCCTCGCTGGTAGGTCGGATCGGCGGCAAAGCAGACTCCGACAACCCGACCGGCACCGTCGAACAAGCCGCCCCCACTGCGTCCCTGCAACGGCACCCCCGTGCACTCGATATTGTCCGGACCGAGGTAACGATTCAGCCTGGTGACGGCCACCAGTTCGCGAGTCGGCTGGTCTCCTCCATTGCAACCGAAACTGACCAGCCGCTGCCCGGCCGAAAGCTCCTCGCCCGGATCGGCAACTCGTGCGACGGGAAGCAGTTTGCGCGAGGCGATTTCGACCAGCCCCACATCCGACTCCAGATCATGCCCCAGCAAACGACCGGCGTACGAGGTCGAGCGACGGCCATCGAACACGTCGACAGTCAACCGACCACCCGCCCCCTTCCCCGTCCCAGCAACCGCACCAACCGTCTTCCCACGCGGATGGTAATTCCGGAACAGATGGCCACAGGTCAGGACAATGCTACGTCCCGGCCGGCTGTCAATTATCGTTCCCGAGGCGAATTCGTGCCCATCGGTTTGCTCGAGCCGCAGACGCACACAACTGGACTGCAGGCCGGTCCCCGCCGGCAACGTCGCGGCTCCCGTCTTGGCACGAACCACCGCCCCTTTCGGACCAGGTGGCTTGGCCGCTGTCCCGGCAAACTCGGTCAACCGGGCCGAAACCGATGGCCCGGGATCCTCATCGGGCTGCTTGTTGCTGCTGGCTCGAGCCAATTCAACCAACGAACGCAACTGCGACTCGGAGGTCACTCCGACAATCTTCTTCACCGCCCGTCCCGACTCGATCAACACGAAGGTCGGCAGCAACTTGATGTCCAGTTGGCGGGCCAGACGCGGTGCCCGTCGAATATCCAGTACACGGATCGGGTACCCCTGCCGCTTGAGTTTCTCGACCAACGGGCTCATCCGCTGACAAGCCAGGCAACCTGGCCCCGAAAACTCAAGAACCTCACCCGACTCGCCGATTGTCGGCGCCAAGCCCCCACCCGCCAGCAAGATCACCATCGACAGCCGGACAACCGATCCGACGGTTCGCGACCAGCAGCGAGCCGGGAAAGAACAAAACGCAGAAAAAGAATCGCTGAACGAAACTCGCAACATCACACCATCCCTGGCTATCGGCGAGCAAATTGTAAAGCTGTCCACGACTTCAAGCTGCGAATTGGCAAGTTTACAAGCAGACCATCCTTGGTCGGCTCACTTTTCGCCTATTCGCACCATGGGCACAGCAAGCACCAGGAAAGAGCGAATGCCGTGCCAAAGACCAACACCGCCCGGCTTGGCACCACTTGGTCGCCGCTGGGGAGTCCCGCGACTGCCGTCTCGGCAGCCTTGAGGCACCTAGATCCGATAGAACTTCTCGGCGTTCTTGGCGAACAGCTTTTTCTGGGCCTCCAATGGCCGATCCTTGACGATTGTCTTCAGGGCCGCGACCCATTGCGCAAAAGTGGCCCGCAGCCGACACACGGGCCAGTCTCCGGCAAAGTACGCCCGATCCTCGCCAAAGGTGTCGATGCAGAAGAGCATGTTGGGTGCCAGGTCTGCCGCTTTCCAGTTCTCCGACGCCGTGACCACGATTCCCGAGATCTTACAGACGACATTCTCGTGCGCAGCCAACGCCTTCATCCCGGCCATCCACTTCTTCCGGAGTTCCGCATCGTCGGAAACGACCGGCATGTTGCCGCAATGGTCGACAACAAACATCGTCTTGGGACACTTTTCAACCAGGCGTGCCCCGTCAGCCAACTCGTCAGGCCGCATGCACAAATCAAAGCTCATTCCCAGCTTGCCAAGCAGTTTGACGTTCTTGACGAACCGCTTCTGGAGACAAAGCCCCTTGGGACGATCGGGATCGTGGAGCACCGTACGGACACCCCGGACGTAATCGCTATCCTCGTACTGCTCGATGTACTTTTTGAAGCCACGATCGTGAGGGTAACCGCCGATAACGGCGGCTTTCATCGGGTTCGACTTGTCGCGGCACATTTCGATCACCCACTCCGCCTCGAGATCCTGGTCCTCCTGGCGGACGTTGACTTCCATGTAGACCGTCTTGGAGACCCCCTGCCCCCGGGTCGCCTCGAGATAATCCTTCATCAGGAAATCACGATTGATCGACTTCACACCCTCGTTCTTCAGCCACGGCAGGGTGAGTTTCTTGAGATCCCAGAGATGCTGGTGCGTGTCGACGATGGGAATCACGGGCTTGGAATCCTCCGCGGCGCTAGCCGATCCTGGGCCGAGATCGGACAGGAGAGTTGTGGGAACAACGAAAGAACTGGCCGCGGCTGCCGTCTTGGCCAGGAACTCGCGGCGGTCGGTGGTGTGTGGGAGTTGAGTCATGGTGATGCCATCTTTGGATGGAATGGAACGAGAAGATTTGTGGCTCATCGTAGCCAAGAAACACGGCGGTGGGCAGTCTCCAGCCTCGCGGGAACCCGAAGGGACGGGCGTCAAAACCTCCCGAACACCCCCGGTTAAAACAATCCGGTTGTAACGATCGCAGGAGCCACGACCGCAGGGACCTACTGTGCGTGTCGAAACGGCGGTGGCGGTTCCCCCGACTGGCACACGCCGCTCGTGGCTGCCGCTGTTCTCAACCCCCGTTGAAGTGGACCGGTACGGCGATGGCGTCCGATTTTCAGAGAACACTCTGACAAACATCCAAGTCCCGGTGCGGAGCACTCACAATCCCACCGGTACAAGACACAACCGCCGAGCCCCACCATGTCGACATCATCCACACCAGTCGCTCCCCGAATCGATCACCCGCCGGTTGCCACCACCACAGACGGCTTGCCCCTGCCGGCTCCCCCGCACCGCACCCTGTTGCTGCTGGTGCTGACACTGCTTTCGGGACTGGCCGTCACCAACTGGCTCGACGACAGGTCGGCCTCGCGGACGCTGGTCGGATACCTCAGGGCCCAACAAAACGCGATCGTGGCACCGGTCGACGCAGTGGTCCGGGAATTCCGTCATCAACCCGGTGACGTGGTCACCCCGGGCACGGTGCTGGTGTTGCTGGCCGACGAACAACTGGAGCGACAGGTCGCCGACCGGGGCGCCACCCTGCCGACGCTCGAAGCAACGCTCTCCCAGGCACAGGCCAGGGCGGACGTCGACCTGGCACTGAAACTGCGAGACCTGGAACGCGAGGAATTCGAAGTGCGTTCACTGGCAGCCAACCATCTCGAAAAACAGTACTACAACGAGTTCATGCAAACTGCCTGGGAAGAAATGCTGGACCGCAGCGACGGACTGGCCAGCATCGGCGGCAATGACCAGATCTACCGGCTTGGCACCCTGCCCCAGATGCTGACCAGCGATGCGGTGCGAATGAAGGCAATGCTGCGACAACAGGCAGCCCGCAACGCGGCTTCGATCAGTGCCACCCAGGCCAAGCTGTGCCGCGAACGACTTGACCAGATCAACCGGCTGCGAGGCAGTCTGCCCGAGAAGTTCCGGACGGCCAACGGCGTTGATGTCATCACCCGTCAACTCGCCCATGCACGCAAAACACTGCAGTCACTGGAGAACCGCCGCGGACGCCTGACTCTCACCGCCGGAGCCCATGGCACCGTCGGCCTGCACCTCAAGCAGCCCGGTGATCGCGTGACCGGTGGCGAAGCCATTGTCGAACTCTACGACCGCGAACGGCAGCACATCGACCTGCCGGTCCCCAGTCGCCAGATCAACCAGTACCCGATCGGGACACTTGTCCGACTGCGGTTTGCCGGTTCGATACGGTGCCGGGGACGCGTGGCGATCGTGCCTCCTCACACCGAACAGGATGTGGAGACTCCCGCCGGTGTCGATCCACTGGTGCGAGTCACCGTCGAGCCGATTGGCAGGCTGTGGCCGGATGTTCCCATCGGCTCATCGGTCGAGGTCGAGGTCGAGTAATCCAGTAGTCGAGCAACCCCGGTCGCTCACACACTCGCCACGCTCACGATCTCGTCGATGGAAATTGGCCCGTACGTCAATTGACCGTCCCGGGCATCGACGACGACCAGTTGACCGGGCCCCGCGGCCCGGGCGTCGGGAAATCCCACGAGTTCCCGGCCGTCCACGAGCATCAACCGCACCGGGCGGGTTTCATTGACCCCGGGCAGATCGTCAGCAACCAGTGCCGGGAACCGGCTCCAGGCCCAGGTCCACAGCGTCGATTCGGCGTCCACTTTGCCGGCGATGTCCAGCCACTCCTCGGCCGCTCTCACCAGATCCGACCGGACCGCCTGCCGACACCACGGAGCCAGTTCCTCGTCGATCCACCGTCGCCGCGACACCACCAGTTCGTCAAATGTGGTCATGGCCGGTCCTCTTTCGTCACCGGACTACCAGGACTTGGACCAACTGGTGAACATCATGAAGTCGGTTTCCAGCTGGACACCGTCGAGATCCTGGTAGAACGGTTTGACCCACTCGAAGTTGATTCGGCTGCCACCCTCCAACATCCAGACCAATCCCAAGCCGAGGTTGACCGAATCCCCGCCTCGCATGTTGGTCCGTGCCATCGGTGACATCGCGGGATCCAGGTCGGCATCGGCACCGGAAAAATTTTCCCTCATCAGCCCTTCAAACCGCACGCTGGTGCTGACCCGCTCTCCCAAAAGCCACGAGTACCATCCGCTGACGGAGTAAGTGTTGCCCACCGAGTAGTCCCGGTAGTTGGTCCCAATCGGAAGATCGGCCTGGAACTGGATTCCGTGTCCCCCATCCTCCCGGTACCCCTTCCAGGTCAGCCCTGGCCGGGCGTCAAACGTGCCACTGCCCAGCCGCATGGGATAGGGCAGACGGGTGGCCATGCCGCCCATCGCTGCGGTCGTCGTGTTGTTCAAATCACCGGTGGGAACGCTGAAGCCCAGGTTGGCAATCCACTCCGAGTCCTCGTCCTTATCGAGTAACCACAACGCTCCGGCGGCCATGTCGTCAAAACCCTCGTTGTGGGTCCGAAACCTGGTGCCATTCATGCGACGGTGATCCATGGTGACCGAGGTCCACATCGGCATCAGGTACAGGGTGAACTCGTCGCTGGGGGCGTACATCAGGTGAAACATGTGCATATCCATGTGCATTCTCGTTCCGGCGACCATGAACATGGATCCCATCGACCCTGTCGCCATCAACGCTCCAGCGTCACTGACCTTGTCGGTTCCTGTTCGATTGTCGTCCATCGACATCGTCATGAACTTGTACTCGACCATCACTTCGCCCGTCTTGTGGGCATGGTCACCCATCAGGCCAGCCGGTGCGTGAGTGTCTGGACGAGGAGCAGCGCCGTGATGGTCACCCTCCTCGTCAAGCCGGTCCAGAACACCAGTGAGCAATGAGGTTTCTGCAGCTGCCGCCACTGTCGAAGTGAATGCCACGAGCACCACGAAAAACGAGAGACACCGTGCAACCGACCGTGCCCACGCCCGTGGACAACAACGTGAGCTCAACACATTGGGCATCTTCAAGTTCCCTCCAGTGAAATCTCGCTTTCCCACGATCTTCTGATCCAGGAGAGCACCCAACGTCATTATCGGCACAACCATCCCGATCGGCTTCTGCGGCAAACGCATCCCGCAAAGTCATCCCAATCGGAACAACCCGACCAGTCTCGTGGAAACGGCTGGACTTCCGAGCACTCACTCGTCGGTCACGCATCCCATCGATGCCGACCGGACGGTGCGGATGTAGCGTCCCAAAGTGCCCCGCGTGTGCTTCAACGGTGGGGACACCCAGGCTTCGCGGCGACGTGTCAATTCCTCGTCGCTGACGTCCATGTCGATTCGCTTTTGCTCGGCGTCGATCGTCACACGATCACCGTTCTCGACCAGGGCCAGCGGCCCCCCCTCCTGAGCCTCTGGCGTGATGTGGCCAACGATGAACCCGTGTGATCCGCCGGAGAAGCGGCCATCGGTCATCAACGCAACGTCATTGCCCAGGCCGGCTCCCATGATCGCAGAGGTGGGCGTGAGCATTTCCGGCATTCCCGGCCCGCCCTTGGGCCCCTCGTACCGGATGATCACCACGTCACCTTTGCCAATTTGTTTCTGCTCCAGTGCCTCGAGCATCTCCTCTTCAGCATCAAACACCCGGGCCGTCCCCGAGAAGACCAGTCCCTCCTTGCCGGTGATCTTGGCCACAGCTCCTTCCGGGGCCAGGTTTCCCCTGAGAATCTGCAGATGGCCGGTCGACTTGATCGGATCGGACGTGGCCCGCACGACCTCCTGCCCCGAGGTCAACTCGGGGACATCCGCGACGTTCTCGGCCAGTGTGCGACCCGTCACCGTCAGGCAATCGCCCTCGACGAAACCCTCGGCCAACAGGAATTTCAGCACAGCGGGTGTTCCCCCCACTCCATGCAGATCGGCCATCACGAATTGACCGCTGGGCTTCAAATCGGCCAAAAACGGCACACGGTCGCTGGTCACCTGGAAATCGTCTATCGTCAGATCGACTCCCGCCGACCGCGCGATGGCCACCAGGTGCAACACCGCATTGGTGGACCCTCCCAGCGCCATCACGACCACCATCGCGTTTTCCAACGCCTGCCGGGTGATGATGTCACGGGGCTTGATGTCCTGCTCCAACAGGTGACGGATTGCCGCCCCCGCACGGTGACACTCGTCAATCTTGTCCGGATCGATGGCCGGGATCGAGGAACTGTACGGCAATGACAGCCCCATCGCCTCGATTGCCGAGGCCATTGTGTTGGCCGTGTACATGCCCCCACAGGCCCCGGCTCCCGGACAACTCTGCTCAACAATCTCCTGCCGCTCCTCGTCACTGATCGACTCTGCCAGGTACTGACCGTACGACTGGAAAGCCGAGACGATGTCGAGTTTCTTGTCGCCCAGGCCCCCAGGCTGGATCGTCCCGCCATAGACCATCAACGCCGGCCGGTTGACCCGGGCCATGGCCATCACGCAACCCGGCATGTTCTTGTCACAACCGGGCAAAGTCACCAGCCCGTCGTACCACTGCGCCCCCATGACGGTTTCGATCGAATCGGCGATCAGGTCCCGTGACTGCAACGAGTAGGACATTCCCTCGGTGCCCATCGAAATGCCGTCACTGACACCAATGGTGTTGAATCGCATGCCCACCAATTCGTTCCCGGTGACACCGGCCTTGACCGCTTCGGCCAGCTCCAACAGGTGCATATTGCAGGTGTTGCCCTCGTACCACACGCTGGCAATACCCACCTGTGGTTTGTCCATGTCCTCCCGGGTCATACCCGTGCCGTAGAGCATCGCCTGAGACGCACCCTGGGAACGGGGCTGCGTGATCCGGGCACTGTAGCGATTCAGTCCGTCACCGACCGGTTGATTCATCTTTCACGTCTCCGAGTGATCTCAAGTCGCAAGCTCTCACTTATACAGCACGCCCCAAGGGCCAGAAAGCGACGAACAGATTCCGCAATCACGACACTCGTGCCGTTGGCCCTCGGACTTGGTATCGTATTGACAACGCCAGCCGACCGACTGGTATCAATCGGTGAGTCGACGAGCGCCAGATTTCACTTTCAGTTGTCACTCTGAATACTGGCGCCCAAAAACCTGTAATCGAAGGGCAGACACTTGAGTGGTCAATGGGTCAGATTCAGTGATGCTTTGCAGTCACTGGATGTGCACGAAGCCGTTCGCGCCACCGGATTTTTGGACCGATGTCTTCAATCGGTTGCCGAATCTCCCGACGAGCCAACTCTGCTGGGTGGTTTGTTGCCCGAACTGGTCACCGAGTTTTCGGCGCAGTGGTGTGGCGTCCTGGTGCGGAAATCGGGATGGGATCTCGAATCCGAGTACGGCCGCCAGCAACCCGCTGATTGGCCCATCGAGTTGCTCCAGGAGTCACTGGACCGCGAGGCGGCCGGTGGCCAGCCAATCGACAACCCGAACGGGTGGACGGTGGCCGCCGTCCCCCTGGACGATTCAGCGGCATCCGCATCAGTCCTGCTGCTGGCCGGCGGACACCTCGATCTCGCGCAACTCCCACTGCTGGCCATCGCGGGACGTGGGTTGTCGGTGGCCCGGGACCTGGCCAGCCATTCGGATTACGCGACACGGCGTGCCGATCGGCTGGCGGCAACACTGAAAGCATCGGCCGGATTTGCCGGAGTGCATGAGATGGTCCCGTTGCTGGAGCAGATCGCGGATGTGGCCACGGACCTGTTGGCCTGCGACAGGGCGAGCATCTTCGTCCACGATCAAGAACGCAATGAACTGGTCGCCTGCCCGGCACTGGGCGTCGACAGTGGCACGCTGAGGATCCCTGACGACGCTGGCATCGTCGGCGACGTCATCCGCAGTGGCCAGGCCGTCCAGGTCGACGACGTGACGACCGACGAGCGTTTCAACCCCGAAGTGGACAAGGAGACCGGTTACACCACGCGCAACCTGCTGTGTGTCCCATTGCGAGATGGGGAGGGCGAGATCATGGGAGCCTTCGAGTTGATCAACCGCCTCGAGGGACATTTCGACCAGGACGATCTGGAGGCACTGGAACACCTCGCAGGCCACGCTGCCGTCGCATTGGCCAACACCCGGGAACACCAGCGGCTGTCACGCAGTCGCGACCAGTTGACCGAGCAGGTGGCCAGGGGAGCCCGACTGATCGGAAACAGTCCCGCGATCATCGCCCTGCGAGACACCATCGAGCGATTGGCCAACACCGACCTCCCGGTCCTGGTTCTCGGTGCCAGCGGAACCGGCAAGGAAGTCGTCAGCCGGGCTCTGCATGTCGGGGGATCCAGGGCCGATCAACCGTTCGTCGCGGTCAACTGCGCGGCAATCAGTGAGACGCTGCTCGAGAGTGAACTCTTTGGACACGAAAAGGGAGCCTTCACCGATGCTGCCGAAACTCGCAAGGGAAAATTCGAACTCGCCGACGAGGGCACGTTGTTCCTGGATGAAATCGGTGACATGAGCCCGGGGGGACAAGCCAAGCTTCTCCGGGTCCTTGAGCAAAAGGTCATCACGAGGGTGGGAGGCTCGCAGACCATCCCGATCAACGTGCGAGTCATTGCCGCCACCAACCAGGACCTCTCCGAAGCCGTCGGTGAGAAACGATTCCGCGAGGATCTCTTTTACAGGCTCTCTGTGGTCACGCTCGAACTCCCTCCACTGTCGGATCGTCCCGAGGACATCCTGCCACTGGCCGAACACTTCCTGGGCGATTTTTGCGTCGAAGCCGGACGGTCGCCTTTGACACTGGCTCCCGAAGCCCAGCAGCGACTGACAGGACACACCTGGCCGGGCAATGTCCGGGAACTCAGGAACCTGATGGAGCGGGTGGCTTTCCTCTGCCCCGGAGATCAGATCGAAATCGATGACCTGGCTTTTATTCTCGCCCCCGGACGTGAACCCGATGTCGAGATGCCCGCCGACGCTGGATTGGCCGAGGCAACTCGACGATTCCAGGTTGACTACATCCGTCGCTCAATTCGGCTCGCAGCAAACAATATGACCGAGGCCGCCCGCCTCCTGGGACTGCACCGCTCCAACCTGTACCGGAAGATGGGGCAGTTGGAAATGACCGAGTCGGAACAGGAACCACCGACAGAGTAGGAGTCGGTGGCCGCCGGAAAAAGACACGCGGCGGCCAATCGTCGCGTCCACTCGCGACGGCAGGGCTCGTCCGCTTCCTCGCGTGCCTTCTCCGACGACCGTCCTTCAAGCCGCAGCACGGCACCGTGCCGTGACAGCTACCGGCCAAAAATCCCAATCGACACTCCGCTGCCAAATCCGCCACGGCTGTAGCCGAAACTGAAACCGGGACGTCGAAAGGAAATTCCCACCGCAGGAGCACAGTAGTTGTGGTTTGAGTAACCGAAGGACGAGTACGAGTAGGGAGAGTAGTTGAGCCGGTAATTGGTCAGCGGTACGTATCTCCTTTGCACTTGACGCACCGGGCGAACAACCCGGCGAGACCGGGAGAATCCGTAGGCACTGACCGTCCCCACGCCACTCTTGCGAACGGGGCCGTAATACGATCGCACGGCCCCCGCATTGTTCCCGGGAGCGGTACTGACAGAGCGACGTACCGGCCGGTGGCCAGCTCGAGCCGACCCCGCTGTCCCCACCACAACCAGCATCGCACCAAACACCGACAGTCCCAAAGCCAATTTCGCGGCCTGCCATCGAGTTGCCATCGATCCACTCCCTCTTGTTGTTGGGTACTCGGGGTTTCGTTTNCCGNCATCCGGCCCGCCTGGCTGCCGTTGNTCCATCAGNTTGCACTCGGCATGCNAAAACTGGTTTCACAACAACAGATGAANTNCCACGGTCTATAACCCAAGNCAAANCAACGACTTGAAGCACTTGGGCNACAAAAANAAACGGGCCGAGATTTGTCTCGGCCCGTTTGGGNATCGCCNATTGTGTCGCATCAATGACTCATCGCGTGNTCAGAGTGATGACACGATCCTAGACCACCGGNTTGATCAANGACCCGATGCCACCGATCGAGGCGACAACCGTATCACCAGAGCGAAGGAACTTGTTCTTGGCCGATCCAACNCCCGAGGTCGTCCCGGTGGAAATGATGTCGCCGGGGACCAGCGTCACGAAACTCGAAACAAACTCGATAACGGCCGCCACCGGGAAAACCATTTCGGCGGTCGACCCGTCCTGTTCGACCTCACCATTGACCGTCAGGTTCAGATCCAGCGACTGGGGGTCATCACACTCGTCGGCGGGCAGCACACAGGGCCCCATCGGACAGAAGGAATCGTGCCATTTGCCATGCAACCAGTCAAAGAATCCATCCTTGGGACGTTCCGTCCGTCCCGGATTCGGTTGGAACTTTCGATCCGAGATGTCGTTGACGACGGTGTAGCCGGCAACGAATTCCAGGGCGTTCGCCTCCGTCGCCCCGTGGCACTCCTTGCCAATGATCACGCCCAGTTCAAGCTCCCAATCGATGTGGTCCGGAGACACNTNGGGAATGCGAATCGGGTTGCCAGGATCGTTGAGCGTGGTGGCAGGCGGCTTCATNAAGACGTACGGGAAGGTCGATTCTCGCTCGGCTGCCTGCCCCCCGCCTTCCTCGATGTGCTTCGAGTAGTTTCCTNCCAGCAGGAGCAGTTTGGAGGGATCGGGAACCGGCACCTTGACCTGGACCGACTCGGTCGGAACTCCAAGTTCGGCGATCCGTCCGTCTCCCTCTGCAGCCAGCGTTTCCTGCAGGGCGACGACTGCACTCCGGCCATCCCCACCGGGCAAGAATGTCGTGATCCGGTCGCAATCGGGCACATCGACACCCAGCGCCGCTGCAGCTGCCTGCAACGGCACAATGCTTTGTTCACCGTAAAATCCAACAGCAACTGCCCCGTTGTGTTCAAATCGACAGAGTCTCATCTCGGCTCTCCACAGTGTGGTTGTAAGTCATTCTCGAGACCAATGGCCCGCAGCAGCGTCCATCGAATCGAATTCCTAGTGTGTCGGCCATGAGAGCCGATCGCAAACCCACCTCGCCACTGTTTGGAGCGGCTCAATTGTCGGTGATTGCGTTCACGACTGCNTCAAAGAACTTGTCCCTTGGATTCCGGCCACCGGGACTCTGGGTAAAAACGAGCACCACCAGCTGATGGCGAGGATCAACGTACGCATACGTCCCCTCCGAACCACCATGTCCGAACACCCCGTTGGGTCTCACGGTCCAACCCANNCCGTAGAAGCGGTTCTGTTTTTTCCGTTCCTCGGGCGAATAAAGCGAAGCGGTTTGTGGCCGAGTCGCCTCGGCCACTGACGCCGGCTTCAGCACCTCGGCCTTTCCCAGGGTTCCACGTCCCAGGAACATCTGGCAGAACTTCAGGTAATCGGAACTGGTCGAGACCANCCCCCCCGAGCCGCGAACAAACGGGACCCGCATCTTCCCCGACTGGTCAAAACGGATCTTCCAACGCGGAGGAGGGTCGGCCGTCTTCTTCGTGGCTGTTCCGACAGCTGACTTGATCCGCTCGTAGACAACAGCCATGCGGTCCAATTTCTTTTTCGGCGGCCGATGTGATGTGTCCTTCATACGCAACGGNCGATAGACATGCCGCTCCAGGTATTCCTCGACAGGTTGGCGGCTCTTGACCTCAATCAACGCGGCCAACGTGTTGTAACCAGGATTGTTGTAGCTGTAACTGGTCCCCGGCTCGACGGCNGGCCCCACGTCGGCAAACCGGTCGACTTCCAACTGCAGGTTGGGCGCTCGCGGATACTGCCGTGACTTCATTCTGAGCGGGGAAAGAAACAGTGTCTTGATCCGCAGGCCGCTGGTGTGTGACAGGAGGTGCCGAACGGTAATTTTTTGGCACTTCGAGTTGTCGAAAGCAGGCAGGTGCTTGCCAATCGGATCATCCAAGGCCACCTCACCGCGTTCAACCAACTGCAAAACACCGGTGGCGATGGCCGCCTTGGTGTTGGATGCCATGCGGAACAGCGTGTCGGTCCGCATCGGCTGTCCGGCTTCCTTGTTCCTCCACCCCAGGGGTTCATGCAACACCACGATGCCACGACGGGCCACCAACAACACCGCACCACGAATCTCGTCGTCGTCGACCGCACGGCGGTAGTCAGCCACCGCGGCGGCAAGTTTCTCCGGCGAGAACCCCGCCGCTGGCGACCGGCCGGGCTGGACCGGATCAGAGGCCCTGCCGCCGTGAGGCAAAATGGCCCCCACCACCAGGGCCACCAGTCCAACTCTTTCGAGAGTGGCACGATATGAAGACAACATCATTGGGACTTCCTGGACAGGAGGAGGGAACCGGGGATGATCCCCTGCGGGTTTTCATACTCGGTTGACGACCAGTACAATTCTCGTCACTGCATGGTGCCAAACCAGTAGCACCGACTCAACCGGATCCGCTGGAGACCATCTCGATGACATCCACAACACGCCGTGATTTCCTGCAGACTTCCACGGCCGCCCTGGCCACCGCGAGCCTGCCTTACTGGTTCACCTCGGCAACCCCCGCCGAGGCCGCCTACCGTTCTGCCAACGAGCGACCGGTGGTTGGCTGCATCGGCACAGGCAGCCGCTGGGGAGGTGTCGGCCCACAGGCGATGCGATTCGGTGACGTGGCCGCTGTCTGCGATGTCGATGAGGCCCATGCCAAGCGAGGACAACAACGGGTCAAACGGACACAGAAGAAAGACGGCAAGGAACCGACCGTCGACCTCTACGAGGACTATCGCAAGATCCTCGACAGGAAAGACATCGACATCGTCACCATCGTGACTCCCGACCACTGGCACTCAAAAATTGCAATCGAGGCCATGAAGGCGGGCAAGGACCTCTACTGCGAGAAACCTCTGACGCTCACAATCGAGGAAGGCCGCCAGATCATCTCGGTGCTCGACAAAACCAAGCGGGTCTTCCAGGTCGGCACGCAGCAACGCACGGAAATGGGAGGCCGCTTCCTGAAAGCGATCGCCGTGATCCGCGACGGGCGGATTGGCAAGGTGCAGAAGGTCACCTGTGACATCGGAGGATCCCCCAGGAGTGGTCCACTGAAGACCGAACCGGTTCCCGAGGGGCTCAACTGGGACATGTGGCAGGGACAAACGCCGGATGTCGACTACATCAAGCGGAGATGTCACTACCAGTTCCGATGGTGGTACGAGTACTCCGGTGGCAAACTGACCGACTGGGGCGCTCACCACGTCGACATTGCCCAGTGGGCGATCGAGCAGAATGGCCCCGGACAGGGTCCCCTGACGGTCAAACCCGTGATCGCCGAACACCCGGTGCCGTTCAAGGACGGCATCCCCATGGTGACCAACGAGTACAACTGCTCGCACAATTTCCAGGTCCAGTGCGATTTTCCAGACGGTGTTGAAATGAACATCGTCAGCAAGTCCAAGGACGGCAACGGGATTCTGTTTGAAGGCTCCAAGGGACGCTTTTTTGTCAGTCGTGGCAAAATCGTCGGAGCCCCAATCGATGAACTCAAGACCAATCCGCTGCCCGAGGATGCGATCGTCAAGGTGTACCGTGGCAAGAAACCAACCAGCCACATGCAGAACTTCTTCGATTGCGTCAAGAGCCGCGAATTGCCGATCTCGGACGTTTACACCCACCACCAGGCCCTGACCACCTGTCACCTGGCGAACATTGCCATGAGGCTGGGGCGGCCACTGAACTGGGATGCCAAGTCCAACACCATCACGGGTGACCCGGACGCCAATGCCTGGCAAAGTCGGGAACAACGGAAGGGATACGAAATCCAGGTCTGAACCAATCTCGATTCTGGTCACACCGAAAAGCCGCGGGTTCCTCGCCAGGGGAATCCGCGTTTTTTTTGTTTGACGACCGGCTCGTGTGTCGTCAATTCGCGATGGACCTGGCCGGTTGACGGCCAATCAACCGTCCAGCCCCCAGATCTCGCGAGTTCGTTCAGCGCGATGTTCGAGTGCATGCTCGGCCAACTCGTCTGCGAAACTCGGCCGGACACCCGTTGGCGACAGGTTGGCCGTCAACATCCCACTGTCGTCTCGACCGGTCAGTCGACTGCTAAACAGGTCCTGAGATTGATACTTGTTCGCTTCATCCAGCCCAAAGACCTCGGTAATCCGCGTCACCTTGCGTGACCCATCTTCGGAGAACCTGGACAGTTGGATAACCAGGTGAATGGCCGAGGCGACCTGTGCCCGGGCCACGTAAACGGGCAACTCCACGTCGGACATCAGCGACAGTGTCTCGAGCCTCACCAGGGCATCACGTGGAGAGGTCGCGTGCACGGTCGTCAGGCTGCCGGAGTGGCCGCTGATCATCGACTGCACCATGTCCAACGCCTCGCCTCCACGCACTTCACCGACCAGAATCCGATCCGGCCGCATTCTCAGGCTGGCTCGGAACAAGTCACGGATGCCCAATCCCCCCTGCCCCTGTCGGTCGGCCTGTTGACTCTCCAGGTACAGGCAATGCGTCTGGGCCAATCGCAATTCCGAACTGTCCTCGATCACCACGATCCGTTCTTCCTCGGGAATGGCAGTCGAAACCGCATTGAGCATCGTCGTTTTTCCGGTCCCGGTTCCACCGGCCACAACGATGTTCTTCCGCAGCACAACGCACAATTCCAGGAACTCGCGAGCCACGTCCGAGAGGCTTCCCAGCCGTACAAAATCGCCCAGGCCCAGGATATCTCTCTGGAACTTGCGAATGGTCAGGTACGTGCCATTGCGTGCACTGGGCGGGATCACCGCGTGCACTCGCGACCCATCGGGCAATCGCGCATCAAGCACCGGACGCTCCTCGTCGATCTCACGCCCCACGTACTGGGCCACGTTGTGAACCGCCGAGAGCAACGCGTCGGGGCTGGCAAAGGACGCCTCGGTCCGGATCAACTGCCCCCGTCGTTCGATGTAAATCTCGCTGTGTCCATTGACCATCACCTCGGTCACCGTTTCATCGTGAAGGAACTCACGAATCGGTCCGAGAAAATAGTCGAGGCTGGCTTCGAAGATCGCTTCGCGTGACATGACTGAAAAAAGAGACCTTGAAGGAGAGACCGGACTAGCGGGTTGTCGTCCTGGTGACCGAACCAGCCCGACAACTCCGAAGAAAGGCGATCAGATCGGCAAGTTGCGCGGGCGAGAGGAGCTTGTCGAGCCCCTTGGGCATTATCGAAACGGCCGATTCACGTATCGCCTCCACCTGGCTGCGTGGGACGCGAACCTCCGAGAGATCAGCCGACTTGATCCAGATCGCCTCGGTCGTCTCACGGCTGATCACTCCCGTGTGAACACGACCTGCCTGGGTGGCGAGTGTGTAAGACCGGAACCCCCGGGCAAATGACGCGCTGGGCAACGCGATCGACTCAAGAAGATCGCCGGGTTGGCGAATGTCGCCGATCGTCGACAAGGCCGGCCCCACGCGTCCTCCTCGATCGCCCACTGTATGGCAGCCGCTGCACGCCGCCTTTTTCCCGAAAAAGATAGCCCGACCGCGGGCCACATCACCGCCGACCAGTTCTTTCACCTTGTCTTTCAATTCGGCTCGCTGGGCCGCCAGTTTCCCATCCACCCTGGCCAGCAGTTTTCGACCACGCTTTTGGAACGGTTCTTTCATTCGCTGGACTGATTCCAACAGGTCGGCAGCAGCGAGGCTGTCAACCGCCCTGGCGGACTCCAGGCCATCCAGCACCGCCAATGCCACCCGGGAATCGTCAATGCCCGGGCAGGCTCGCAGCAGCACCGGAAGTTCCAGGGGGCCGGCGGTCTTGAATCGTGCGGCCACCTGGACTTGTTGTGAATTGGTCAGACGCACCGACGCCATCACTCGTGCCGCCGCCAGCCGGGAGAGTGGTGGAATCTCGGTATCGAGTTGCTGCAAAAGAAATTCCAGACGCGTCACACCAACAGGGGTGTCGGCCAACGCCTGCATCCCGGCAATTCGTAACGACGACAACTGCTGCTCATCGTCAATCAGCCGTTCCAACTCCGGACCAACCAAACGCCTTGCTGCCAGGGCCCGTACGGCTCCCTCACGAACCACCGGATCATCGTGGTTCAGTGCTGCCACGAGCATCTCGTGCCAACCCGCCGGCAATTTCTCGAAGCTCGAGCGACCAACGACCTCGGTCAACAACCGCCGGGCTGCCAGTCCAAGAGACTTGTCAGCCAATCGCTCGGCCACCAGCGACTGTATGGCCGGATCGGCCTGCTGAGACAAAAGGAACCCACGGACCACGGAGGACCGACTGGTACCGATCGTCTTCTCGGCCAACCACGTCTCCAGCAATGCACGAGTCTCGGCGGCCCATCCCTCGTGACGCCCGATCACCTCCAGCGTCGCCGTCTGCAAGCCGGGGTCGTCAGTGTCCAGCAGCGGCACCACCATCTCGCGAGTCAGCTTGCCATCGGCCATCTGGTCGAGTGCCATCAAGGCAGCTCGTCTGACCGTTGGTCGCCGATCCGACAGCAACGGTCGTGTCGCAACCGCATCGTTGTTTCGGATCACCGCGTAGAGCAAGGCGTGTTCCTCGAATCGGTCGATCCCCGGGCGAGCCGAGGCGACCAGCAACGACTCAATGGTCGGAGATTTCGCCGCGGAGGTGCCGGAAATTCCCGCCACCTGCAAGATCTGCCCGAGCGATGTCGCCGCCTGGCGACGGACTGCGGCCGAGGCGTCATCAGCAAGCAATTCGGCCAACCGGGGCACGGCGGCACGATCGTTTCGCATTCCCAACGACCGCGACGCCGCCACCCGCACCTCCGGCGATGCATCCAGCAACGCCGTTCGCAATGGCACCAACGCAGCGTCCTTCTCGATACGTGACAAGGCCCAGACGGCTCCCAGCCTGCGGCGATACGTCCCCGATCCCCGCTCGGCCACGACACTCTCGAGTGTCCCGATCGCGTCACTGCCGGCCTGGGCCAATCGATCAATCACTCGCTCTCGAACCACCGGCCGAGCGTCATCCAGGTGCCGTGCCAGGGCCGCGGGAGTCAGTCTCGCCGCATCGAGAAATCGGCCACGAGGATCCTTCACCTTGTGCGCTCCGCGACGCCGAACCCGGTAAATCGCCCCGTGAATGTCCGGCTTGGCCACCTTCGAGACCGGGCAGCCAATGCGGAACCAGCCTCCGGTGTCGATCACCAGCAAACTGCCGTCAGCGTCCTCGAGCACATCGGTGGGATGGAAGTCAGGGTCGTCGCTGACCAGGAAATCACTCTCGGTCGTCCGGAACGTGCCGCCATCGCGAACAACCACGCTGCGAGCCACCTTGTGAGTATTGAACAGCGTCGTGAAGATGTTGCCCCGGAATCCAGGTCCGAACTCGGTGGATCGATATCGTGTCATTCCCGAGACCGCCACGTGCCCCATCCGGGCCAGGGGCGGCATCAGTGGCCCGGTCTTGGGGAACTCGGCCACGCACGCCTGATCGAACCGTGGGTACGCTCCGCCGTCGACCCAGTGGACCAGGCAATCCACCCGTGGACGTCCCAGGAAGATGTTCACACTCCCAATCATCTCGCCGGTCGAGAGGAAATCGACCTCGACCGGATTGTCCATCCCGCCGCCACACCACGTCCGCACATCGCTACCGTCGAGACGGCAACTGAAGATACGAGCGGCCTTCCCCTTGCTGGTCAGTTCGCCGTCCTTGTCACGAAACTCGTGCCCGTGACGTCCATCGCACCAGTACAACCGCCCGTTGGGTCCCAGGAAGCAACCGTGAACACTGGCGGCATTGCCACTGAAACCAAATGTGTCAACCAGGATCGTCCGCTCGTCGGCCACGCCGTCATCGTCCAGATCCCGCAAACGCCAGATGTTGGGCGGACTGGCCACGTACAACGCGCCGCGGTGCCACAGCGCCCCCATGGGCAACGTCATCTTGTCGGCAAACACCGTGCTGCGATCAAACACCCCGTCCCCATCTGTGTCGGCGATCATCCGGATCAGGTTGGGGGGATCCTTGAGCAGGTCACCGGAACCGATGTTCTTGCCCGAACTCGCCGCGATGAAGAGCCGCCCACGGTGATCAAATCCGGCCAGCATCGGGTGCTTGACCAGCGGCGAGGCCGCCGCCACCTCGATCGTGAATCCGTCGGGCACTCGAGGGAGTCGACGGGGTTTTTCCGCCGCGTTGAGTCGTTGGGCGCCAGGTACCAGCAACGCAATCGCCAGGACGGTCACCTTGGCCGCTATCTCCAGCTTGCTGTGATTCATCTCGACGTCCCGGCTTCTAGAAATGAGGCTGATGGACTGATCTTACCCGCCGTCGGATCCCTCCCGCCACGCCAATCACCCGCAAGGATCAATCCACCTGGCTCCGGATACGTTGCAACCGCCGCCTGGCTGCGGCCCGTTTGACCAGTTCGTCAACGATCACTCCAGCCAGGATGACCGCTCCGATGATTGCGTACTCGATGTAAGTGGGCATCCAGTCGACCAGCGTGATCATGTTCTTCAGCACCCGCATCAGTGCCGCCCCGATCACCACACCGAGGATCGTTCCCTCTCCCCCTCTCAGGCTACAGCCACCCAGTACGGCAGCAGCGATCGCATACAGTTCGTAGAAGTTCCCGAAGTCCACCGGCTGGGCCGAGTTGATATCAAGCACGAAGAGGACCCCGCCCAGTCCAGCCAGCCCGGCACAGATCACGTAGGCCAGGATCGTCATCCGTTGGGTATTGATCCCGCTGTACCGAGCGGCTTCCTCGTTGTTGCCCATCGCCAGCAGGTAACGACCGTAGATGGTGTGATTGAGAAACACCGACGCCATCACACCGACCACCAACAGGATCACCAGTGGTGCGGGCAAACCAATCTCTGGTTCCACTCGCTCCAGCACCACCACTCTCAGGCCGGTCCACTGCCCCGGGCGTGCTGCACGAATAGTCGCCAGTGAAGGAACGGCCAATTCTTGACGGGTCTCGGTGGCCGCCACGCTGATCTCATCGACCGCTGACCAGTTCGTCCCGTCTGCGGTCGCCTCGACCCGCACCCGGCTGGTTGCTTCGGGCAGGTCCACCCGCACCACCCGTTGTTCATCGGCCTCGATCGAGATGATCTCCTGTGACGACATCGTCACCACGCCCCAGGACAACAACCCCAGTCCCATCACCGCCAGCGAAACCGGTGCCGCCAGCGTTCCAAGCAGCGACTCGGCCATCCCGGATCGCCGCCGGCTGACCCACGACCACGTGATCCCGACAACCAGCAACAGTCCGCCCGCGACAAGGAGCCCCCAGACCAGGGGAATTCGAGCCAGTTCGGCCGTCGCGATCAGCTTCAGTGTTGGATACTCGTCAACCAGACCCTGTGTCTGATCCTGTGTGAAGCCCCGCGTGATTCCACGGTAGAGCAACAGCCCACACAGCGTGACGACAAACGGCTGGAGCTTCAACCGGGCGATCAAGAGGCCATGAAACAGTCCAATCGCCAGGGAAACCCCCATCACGATCGCCAAGGCGACCGGGACACTGGTCCATGGCTGGCGGTCCAAACCGACCACCCCGGCCATGTTCTCTGGAGGCTCCTCGGACAATTCCACTCGAGCCCCCTCGACAGACACCACCCTGGCCGTGGCCGCCTCACGACCGTCCTCCAGTACAAAAGTCACTCGATCACGTGGGGCCAGCGTCTGGCTGACGGCCCCATGAGCCTTTTCGGGAGAATTGAAAACCAGTACGGGGCCGTCGACAGTTACCGGAAGCACGCGAACCAGACGACCACCGGTCGCATCCTGGGCCGGACGTGGTTCGACGTGGATCTCCGATCCGCCAACCCGACTGACCCGATACAACCGGTCGTTGCCACTCGCCGAACCGGTCAGCCGCACCCGGTCACCGGCCGAGAATCCCGTGGGAGGGCGTGCCAACTGGACAGCACCGGACCCGGCGACAACACGCGTCACCGAGATCTCACCGACAGCCACGTATTCGACCTGCAGCAGGAACGGAAGGCCACAACCGACCAGGCAGATGATCGATCCAATCGAGAGATCGATTCCACCGGTGATAATCACGAAAGCGACGCCGATTGAAATGATGCCAAACAGCGCGGTCCGCTTCATCAGGTTCTCGAGATTGAACGGTTTGAGGAACGCGTCGCTCATCAATGCTGTCGCCAAGAAGACGAACAGCAGCAGGCCCAGTATTCCCAGGACGGCTTTCATTGAACCACCCCCGTCGCCAACTTCATCACTGACTCCTCTCCCTCACCGCCGGCCAACACCTCCCGGTCCAGTTCCCCGGCGATCTTCCCTTCGTGCATGACCAGCGCACGATCCGACATCCGCAGCACCTCTTCCATCTCGCTGGAAACAAACAGAATAGCGACTCCCCGGGCCGCGAGTTCCTCCATCAGCGAGTAGATCTCCTGCTTGGCTCCCACGTCGATCCCCCGGGTCGGTTCGTCCATCAACAGGACACGAGGTTCCATCGCCAGCCACTTGCCCAGCACGACCTTCTGCTGGTTGCCCCCGGAGAGGTACTGGACAACCTGTTCGGGACCAGGTGTCTTGACCCGCAATCGGTCGATCATTTCCGACCCAATGCCCTGCTCACGACCCCGATCGAGAAACCCGCCACGAGCATCCCGTTTCAACGACGGCAAACTCATGTTCTCGCGGACCGTCATCTCCAGCACCAGCCCCTGCTGCTTACGGTCCTCGGGGACAAGAGCCATCCCCGCGGCAATCGCCGACCACGGATCCTGTGGCAACAGTTCCTCACCGCCAATCCGCAATTCTCCGTCCAGCGCGGGCGTGATTCCAAAGAGTGTCATCAACAACTCGGTCCGCCCGGCGCCGACCAGACCGGCCAATCCAACAATCTCACTCGCCCTGACACTGAAATCCAGTCGGTGACCGGGAAACGCCGGAGACCTCAGACCGGTCGCTTCCAGCACCACCTCGCCTGGCACGCGATCAGCATGTGCACTGAGTTCCTCGATATCCCGCCCGACCATCAATCGCACCATGGCGTCGTGGGTGATTTCTTCCCGGACCAGTTCACCGGCATTGCCTCCATCCCGGAGCACCGTGACACGATCGGCCAGTCGGGTGACCTCACCGAGACGGTGCGAGATGTAGACGATGCTCTTTCCCGCGTCCCGCAGTTGTTCGATCACCTCGAACAGGCTCTCCGCCTCGCTCTGGGAAAGACTCGAGGTGGGTTCGTCCATGATCAGCACCCGGGCATCCACCGACAGGGCCTTGGCGATCTCCACCATCTGCTGGCGGCCGATGGGAAGTTCCGAGACCACCGTCGCGGGATCGACTGCCAGGCCAACCATCTCGAGACATCGCCGCGACTGCTCGTGTGTCCTGGCGTGGTCGATCAGCAGCCCGGCCGGTCCGTGCCGGGGTTCTCGCCCCAGGAAGATGTTCGAGGCAATGTCGAGATTGTCGGCCAGGTTCAATTCCTGGTGAATCAACGAGACACCGGCCGCCAGTGCCGCCTCGACTCCATCCAGTTCCACCGGCCGGCCATCAACGAGCACGTCTCCCGAGTCGGCCGGTTGCACACCGGCCAGGATCTTCATCAGCGTGCTCTTCCCCGCTCCGTTCTCACCGACGACCGCCAGCACCTCTCCGGGATGCAGCACGAGGTCAACGCGATCCAACGCCAGGACACCGGGGAATTGCTTGCTGACGGCACGGACCTCCAGCAGCCGGGTTCCCGCGTCACCGCGATTCCCCTCGGACGCCGGGCCGCGATCTGTCGTGGCGTGAGACATCGCGTGGCGGACACCTGGTGGAACGGGTCTAGCGGCCTTCGAGGACCTGGTCAGCAGGATCGAACCGCGACGGGTCGACCGACCGACCCAGGAGGGCGTCGATCACGCCCTGGCGTCGCCGACGGGCGTTGTCCTGTTCCAAGCGACCGATGAACAGCATCACCTTGCCCCCCTTGGGCAAGGCCTCGCGAATCAACTCACCACACATCCGGCCGGCGGTGTAGTTGTCCATGCCGATGTAGACCAGGCGATTGGCCTTGGGCGCGTCGGAGTCGTGGGTGATCAGCCGGGTCTTCTCGGCAGCCTGGTTGAGCAGGTCCACCTGGTTTTCGGCATCGATCGGGCTGACGGCGATCCCCTGCACACCACGAGTGATCAGGTCCTCGATCATCCGCTTCTGGTCAGCAATGCCCTCGGCCGGCATCAACACGTCGGTGTTGACCCCCAGGTCACTTCCGGCAGCGATCACGCCCTTGGAGGCGATGGTCCAGAACGACGCCACTCCGTTTGTGACATAGGCAAACCTTGGCTTGCCCTCCCTGACCTCGTTCTTGGCGGCCCCCTCGACCTTGGCCTTCAGATCAGTCCAGAACTCGTCAACATCGGCCTTGCGAATCTGGCGAGCCGGGATGTCGATAAACTTGTTCTCCGGAATCACGTCTTTCTTTCCACTCTCCAGTGCCGCCAGGACCTCGACGGACTTGTACCCGTACATGTAGGGGTTCTGAACCACCGTGCCGTACACGGTTCCCTCCTTGATCCCCTGCAACGTCTCGTCGGCCTCGTCGAACGCGATCACCTGAACCGTCTGATCCTTGCCCAGGCGGCCAGCCTGCTTGAGGGCCTCGAGAATGGCCGGTGGGTTGTAGGCGAAAAGGCCAACCATGGCCGAGATGTCCGAGTGTCTCGCCAGCGTATCCTCGACATTGGCCTTGGCCTGGGCGCGGTCAAACTGGTCGGTCAGGGTTCCCAGCACAATGTAATTCCCTGCCTCCTCCTCCTTGGTCTCGACTTTCAGCAACCCGCCACCACCAACGGTGCCCGAGTCAACGTCGGGAGCCGGGGTGCTCGAATCCGTGCAACCGGACAGGCCAACCAGCGAAAGAACCAGGGCGAAGGTCGTCGGGAGCCATTTCATCGGGCAGTCTCCGGTGTCTCTTTGTCTCGTTGAGGCGGCCAAGGTCCGCCTGGACTCGTTCCCACCATCTTGACGGTCACCCGGACCCGCGCCAACGCATGCTGCCCAAGTCGTCGGACTTCCCCTTTCTCCACACGACTCCAATTGTCCCCAACCGTGTCCCCGGCTAGAATTCTCGCGACGCCGGCGGACCGTTGTTCCGCTCCGTCCGACCAGGGTTTGGTCCACGATCTGCTCCCCGGGGGTTTTCCAGTGTCCTCGTTTGATGCCGAGTCGAATTTTGCGGCCGACGAGGAATTTGCCAAGCTGCTGATACGGCAGGACGACGTCAACCTGGAGATCGCAGCTCTCGAACTCGCCCGCGACGGTCACCGTTCTCTGGACTTCACCCCCACGCTTGGCTGGTTCGACGACCGCGCCGCAGAACTGGCAGGCCCCATTGCCCGCGCGGCCGACGAGCAGGACATGCTCGAGGCCCTGGCCGGGTGTCTCTCGGGCAGTCACGGCCTGACCGGCAGTGCCGAGGCCTTTCAAACTGCCGAGGGCAGTTTTCTGCCCGAGGTCATTGCCAGCGGCCACGGAATCCCGATCAGTCTCTCCTTGATTTACATCGCCGTGGCACAACGGTTGAACCTGCCACTTCAAGGTGTCGCCGCTCCGGTTCATTTTCTGTGTCGACTCGACGCCCCTGCCGGGCCACTCTTCCTGGACGCGTTCTCAAGCGGACGTGTCATGGAACACGATGAGTGTCTCGACTGGCTGGGGCGGCTCACCGGGCTGGCACAGGAACAACTCGCCCCAACGCTGGGTCCCGCCCGACCGCGACAAATCATCCAGAGAATGCTCAACAACCTCAAAGCGATCTACATCGACCACGACAACTGGAAACCGGCCCTGTCGGTACAGCAACGCCTGACACTGCTGGAACCCGCCTCCTATGCACAACGCCGAGACCTGGCACTGGTCACGCTCAAGGCCGGGCACCCCGACCGGGCACTGGGAATGCTGCAGAGTTGTGCCAAGACCGCTCCCAGCGATGAACTGGTGGCACTGAAACGGTTGATCGACCAAGCACACAGCGCTTTAGCCCAGTGGAATTAGTTGTCTGCAGCCTTCCGGCCCGCTCGTGGTAACCGCTAGGCTGCAACCCTCGAGGCCGAGTGGCGGAACTGGCAGACGCACGGGACTTAAAATCCTGTATCTCGAAAGGGGTGTGTGGGTTCGAATCCCACCTCGGCCATTGGGATTTCACTTCCCCGACCTGTCGCGGTCAACTGACGTGAGACGAGTGCGTTAGACTGGTGAACGAGGCCCGGGTCACGGGCCCGGAACAACTGGCAAGAGAGTTGCCGTGAGCACGAAGAGACGATGGGCGATCCGGGTGACGATCATCTCGATGATCGCCGTCGCAACGGTCCCATTCTGGTGGACAGCACCGCCGCCTCCCGCTCCGGCAAATGACCCGAACGGGACAGCCGCCGCTGACACACAATCCATCCCATTGACGCCACCGGCGGCCAGCCCGTTCCTCAATACCGGGCCGCAGGCACACTACGTCGGCAGCCAGGCCTGTCGCGATTGCCACCAGGACGAGACCGACTCGTTCGCCCTCTCGGGGATGGCGCATTCGATGCGCACGGTCGACCTGGATGTCGAACCACCCGACACGACCATCTCACATCAACTCTCCAACCGAGAATTCAAGACGACTCGTCGAGACGGCCAGTTGTTTCACAGCGAGAAGATCACCGGTGGTTCACAGCCCTGGATCGTCGGGGAGCACGACATCAAGTACATCGTCGGATCAGGTGTCCACTTCTCGATGTACCTCTGTGAAATCGACGGATTCCTCGTCGAATCGCCACTGACCTGGTACGTCGCCAAGCCCGAATGGTCCCTGTCGCCCGGTTACGACTCACCACATCACCTGGGGTTCCAAAGAGAAATCACCGCAGCGTGCCTGTTTTGCCATGCCGGACGAGCCACTGCGATCGACGACAGCTATCACCGTATGCAAGTCGAGGAGTTGGGAATCAGTTGCGAACGCTGCCATGGCCCCGGTTCCCTGCACGTCGCCAAGCACAACACGGCACCCGACAAGAGACGCGACCTGGCTGGTGACAAGTTCGACACGACGATCGTCAACCCCGCCAGGCTGGATCGTCATCGCGCCGAGGCAGTCTGCCACCAGTGTCACCTGCAGTCACAGGCATACGTCAACCCCCGTGGCAGAAGCCTGGCCGACTACCGTCCCGGGCTGGCGCTTGAAGACTTCCAACACTATTACCGATCCGCCGATCCCGGCCAAAAAATGAAAGTCGTGGGCCATGCCGAGCAGATGATGCTCAGCCGCTGCTACACCAACTCCGACACGTTGAACTGCATCACCTGCCACAACCCCCATGCGACTCCCACGGTCGCCGACCAACCTGCCAAGTACCGTCGCATTTGTCTGAATTGCCACGGAGCCAACTCGGCGGCAACCTGCACCGCCCAGACTGTCGCGCGTCAACAGACACTCCCGGCTGACAACTGCGTCTCCTGCCACATGCCAACCATTCCGACCACGACTCTGCATACCGCGGTCACTCATCACCGTATCGGCCTCCACAGCACGACCACCACGCCTTCTCCGGCCAGCTCACCGACCAGTTCTACGGACCAGGACCAACACGCGACAACAGACGAATTGGAGCCCCTGCACGACCTGTCCCGCTACCACCAACTCGACCGTCAACGCTCGCTGGGACTGGCCACGCTGAAACGCGTCTTCCAACTGGGAATCGATTCCGGTCCCCGATCGCAACGACTCTGGAATCAATCACGGACTCTCCTGATGCAGGCCAGAAAGGGCGGCCTGGTGGATCCTGGCATTGAGGCGACACTGGCCCAGTTGACGTTCGACACCAACAAGGGCCAGGCCGTCCGTCACGCGACCTCGGCACTATCGGCCCCCACCATCGACATCGAATCGCGACTCAACGCACTGTTTGCCCTGGCCAGTTTCAACTTCTCTCAGAAGCGTCCGGCCAAGTCGCTGGAGTACCTGGACGAGTTGATCCGGATTCGCCGTAGCGCATCTGACTGGGAAATGCG
>PBOU01000143.1 GCA_002724415.1 Planctomycetaceae bacterium | reverse complement strand
ACGTTCCATCAGTTCTCGTTCATATCCTTCCGCAACAGTTTCAGCGTTCGAACAGGTTTCCCGGCTGTCCGCTTTGAGCTTCTCGACAATCTCTGCGACTTCTGCCGTGCCTACCGCCATCTCGCCCCGCTTGACCCTTTGCTCGATCGTCGCCTCCCCTCCTTTTTCCACAACGACATCACGTTCCCAGAACTTGTCGCTATCCATCCAGGAGGCGCGTTTCCGTGAGGCTGCTTTCTGCAAACGGTGATCACTGGAGATGACCAGAACCTGCCGGGGCGCCGAATGCTGGTCCAGCATCGCTTCAATCAGGCTATCGGCGTCCGACCCCACGGAAAACACGACACTTATCCCAGCGAATCGTTGTACCGAAGGAACATCCGTGGGTGCCTGTTGCGCATCAAACACAACGGTTGCCCTGCCTCGTTGCTCGCCGGACAACCGATCTGCTAGCCCCTGCAACAGGCGTTGCCGACATTTTTCAAATTGCCCCGGACCGTATCGTTTCCGGGCAAATCCCGCGGCGTGCAACAGGTTGTAACCGTCAATCAGCAGGAACTGCGTCGCCACCGCTGTACCTCCACCGAGTATCGAGTCACCCCTATCTGTCGATTGAATAAACCGGACTTCCAGCGACAAACACCGTTTCAACCCGGCCCCTGACTTGCCATCCGCCAAACGGTGTATTCGCACAGCGTGATCGAAACTCAGCCGGATTGATTTCCCATTCCACGTCGGGATCAATCACCACCACGTCTGCGTCATTTCCTACCGCCAGGCACCCCTTGTTCAGACCAAGAATCTTCGCGGGACCGCATGTCAATCGTGAAATCAAATCCGACCATTCCATTCGTTCTGAATCAATCAACGCACGGATGCAAAGCGGCAAAAGTGTCTCCAGGCCGACAATGCCAAACGGAGCAACGTCGATTTCCAGTTCTTTTTCTTCGGCTGGAACAGGGCGATGGTCGGAACTGATAACTTCTATCGTTCCGTCAACCAATCCCGCCACCAACGCCTCGACATGTTCGCGACTACGAAATGGAGGATCCACCTTGCACTGAGTGTCAAAGGTCTGCAATTCCGCATCGGTCAAGACGAGGTGGTGCGGCGTTACCGATGCCGTCACGTCGACGCCCCGATCGCGAGCACGGCGGATGATTTCGACACTTTGAGCCGTGGACACTGTCATCAGGTGCAGACTGCCACCGGTNAGTTCTGCCAGGGCGACGTCACGTGCCACGAGTATTTCTTCCGCCTCTGCCGGCATCCCGCCGAGTCCCAACAATGTGGAATACANNCCCTCGTGCATCACACCCCCGGCCACCAATTCCGGGTCTTGAGGGTGGTGAAAAATCCGGCGGCCAAACATCTTGGCATATTCCAATCCGCGGCGCATGACTTCGGCATTTGCCACAGCACGCTTGCCATCGCTCAACGCGACTGCCCCTCCCTCAACAAGTTGCCCAATCTCCGCCAATTCTTCGCCGAAACGGTTTTTTGTCACCGCCCCTAGTGGAAAAACGTGGCACGTCCCAGATCGCACCGCCTGTTGAAGGATGAACTCAACGGCCGCACGATTGTCGACCACCGGTTCCGTCTCTGGAAGACACGCAACACTGGTCACACCGCCAGCCACCGCCGCGGCCGTGCCACTGACAATCGTCTCGACGTCGTCCCACCCCGGTTCCTGGAGAGTCGCCTGAGTTTCAATGAAACCGGGGCAGACAATCTTTCCCGTCGCATCAAATTCTTTGGCGTGAACGCCTTCGACCTTTCCGTCGACAATCCGTCCGTCGACCATCCACACGTCGCCGACCGCATCCCGGCCCACGGCAGGATCAATGACNCGCCCTCCTCGAATCAGGCAACCGTTCATCCGTCGACTCCGGTGGCATGACTCTGGTGCAACAAATACAGGCACGCCATTCGGACGGCGAGTCCATTTGTGACCTGGTCGAGAATNACCGAATGAGGTCCGTCGGCAACATCCTGAGTCAGTTCGACGCCGCGGTTGATTGGCCCGGGAGCCANAATCATTACGTCCGAACGTGCTGCCTTCAATCGTTCGGAATTCATCCCATAAAAATGCGTGTATTCGCGAATCGAAGGAAAGAACGCGCCCCGTTGTCGTTCAAATTGGATCCGAAGGAGATTGACGCAATCGGTCTCTTCCAACACGTCATCCAACCGGTGTGACACTTCAACACCGAACTCTTCAATTCGCGGTGGTATCAACGTAGAGGGACCGCACACGATCACGCGCGCCCCCAATTTTTTGAGCCCCCAGATATTGGACCTCGCAACGCGACTGTGCAGGATGTCACCAACCAACGTCACCGTCAGGCCTTCGAACGANCCTCTCTTTTCACGAATCGTAAAGAGATCCAGCAGGGCNTGCGTCGGATGTTCGTGCGTCCCGTCTCCCGCATTCAACACCCCGGCCTTGATGCGACCCGCCAACTGGTGAGGCGCTCCCGGACTCCGATGACGCACAACCACCAGCGACGCGCCCATCGCTTCGATGTTCCGCGCCGTGTCGACGAAGGTTTCACCTTTCGACAGGCTGCTTCCCGATGCAGTGAAATCGATCGTATCGGCACTCAACCGTTTCGCTGCCAGCGAAAAACTCGTCCGTGTCCGTGTCGACGGCTCAAAAAACAAGTTGGCCACGACCGTGCCGTTGAGCAGATCGAGTTTCTTGTTGGGCTCGAGCGATCGTTTTTTGAATTCAGCCGCCTGGTCCAAAATCGCAGTGATTTCTGCCGCGGACAAATCCTCCAAACCCAACAGGTGTTTTCCCGTCCACACTGGACCGTCCCCGGTCCCCGCTTGGTCGTCGGAGGGCGTTGTCATCTGAAGGCTTCAATCGCATCANGAACCGTCCGTCTCACACATTCCACGGCGTCGCTGACGGCTTCGGCGTGCATCCTAGCAGTCGCCTCCCCACCGTCAACTCTCCGGTCGTGACACGGGTCCCCTCTCACCGTACTCCCGGAGACTCCCCATCGNCCCCGGGCACTCCTCTGGGAACGCGAGACAGCACCGAATCTCGTGGATCACCAGTCGCCCTTCCTCGAAATGTGGGAACCGCCGCAACGAGGCCCTCAACCGACGCCATTCCTCGCGTCACAACTGTGCCCGGAGTCAACAACGTCCCGCGGCCACGCAGTTGAACCCTCCCCGCCGATGGTTTCCCCAACTCACACAACACTTCGCCGGCACGAACCGCGAACACGCACCCTTCAGCAGAAATGCGAACCTGCCCCTCCGACNACGCCAACAACCGCCTACAACGTCGTAAGGTGCAGTGCACCAGGTCGATTTCCAGGCTCGCGTCACCACTCATCGCCGGACACCGCCAATCCAACCACGACTGGCCCCCAACTTGCAAACAGTCAACGGCCGTCACTTCCGCCCGGGCCGCGCGGACCCGAACCGCTTGCGCAACGTGGTGCGACACCACTTTATGGCATTCCACAAAAACACCTTCTTTGCCGGACGTCGCAGAAACCTCCATTGCCACAGCACCCACGTCACCGTCCGATCCAGAATTCGAAACGAACCGACAATCACTGACGCGAACCACTCCACCACGTACGACAACCCATGGCTCGCCCACTGGACCACGGACGGTAATCCCTTGCAATTCCACCCGTGGAGACTCCAGGACCAGCGGCTGCCCTGATCTGACGACCAACTCAGGACGACGCCTCCCTTCGCCGCGGGTTCCCATTACGACGATTGACTCTTGATGCGTCAGCCGCACGCCCGCCCACTCTTGAGAAGCATCGAGCCGGACAACACCATCGTCACCCGCCGTAGGCCACCCCGAACTGCGGACCGCTCCCCCCTCCTCCGACGCCATTTCGCCAACACGATTGTCACCCGACAGCACAGAACTTGTCGCACCTGTTGCAACAGCTGGGGCACCGGCCGATTCCGGCCGCTGTGCGACCCACGCGACCGCCGCCACGGCCACGGCAACAATTGTTCCCGCCACCGCCGGTGCCAACCGCCGCCGCCTCGTCCTGTCCGCGATTTGTATCGCCGGTGCTGCCGATCGCATTTGTTTGAGAAACCGCCGCGTTTGCCGATGGCTTCGCCCACCTCGTGGCTGCCATGCCGACTGCAATTCTCGCCAACTCCCCGGCCTGGCGCTCGCTTCACGGGAACACAGGTTCGAGACCTGCTCCGCCAAATCGGAAGAAACATCCGGCGCCCATTCCCGGACATCATCAACCGACACGGATTGATGCAAATTGATTTTTGTGACAACGTCGGAAACCGGAAATGCAGGACGCCCCGCCAGCAATTCAAACAACAAGCATCCCAGGGCGTACATGTCACTTGTGACAGTCGCCGCGCTCGACTCCAGGATCCGTTCAGGGGCCACGCCATCGTACGTGGCGGGAGGTCGCGTCACATCGACCACCAACGTCGGTTCCACCGCGATGGCGATCCCCGCATCCACCGCAACCGCGCGTCCATCCGGCGCCAACCGCACATTGCCAGTTTGCAATTCGCCGTGCACCAGTCCAACAGCTTCAAACTCGGCCAACGCATCAACCAGTCCGACGCCAATCTCGGTCACAACCTCGGACGGAAACCGGCCTCGTCGGACCAACAAATCCCGCAACGACGGTCCGTCCACATATCGGCTCCCGAGTACGAGTTCCGAACCGAGCTTTCTTACGGCCCTGGGGGCCACAATCCCAGGATGACAAATGTCCGCCGAAGCTCCCACAAGCGTTTCCATTCGCGTCGTGACGGCGGGCAAGATATCGCTGGGAACAACCAGCCTTTTCAACACACGCCGGTCGGTCGGGCGTCCCACACCCTGGGCCAGGCACGTTTCCGACCAACGGCCGCCCCCGAGGCGATCGACCAAAACGCAATCACCGACGAGCAACCGGCCGGGATCGCGAGAAGACAGCACACTGGCCTGGTACCCGGTCAAAACACGCGCTTGTAAAAGTGCGTCCACCCAGACGCTGTCGAACGCCGGAAGGTCCCGGGACAACCGCCGCACACGACCACGGCAGCGCCTCAGTTCTCCGTTACGGCACAAACCACATTCGGCCAAAATTTGTTGAAGTGATTCCGACGCTGGCTCCACAGAACCACTCCCGAGAATTACCGACAAGATTGCCTGACGGCCCGTTGTGCGATGAGAACCGGCCAGTCCGAAGTGGCCGGTTTATCCCAGATACAACGCAGGCCGACAAGACCGGCCCAGTTGTTTTCGAGCCAACAAAACCCACCTCTGCATTTCCCTGAATACGGGCTTTTCCCAGTCTTCGGAAACTGCAACAATACGCGCCCGGCGGAAAACTCAACAACGGATGGGTNGTNATTCCAATGATGCAAAAACAGCCAATGGACGTGATCTGGTTTGCGAAGAACACCCGCTAGTCGGCATCATGTCTGGACGTGGAATGCTCCAAGATTTCAACCGGGATTTTTTACACGCCGAGGCATTTTGAACTGTGATGACCATCGTTCAGGAATGACTGTCGATTTCCCGCCGCATTTTTGGATTACACAACCGCCAGCACAATCCTCCCCGAGCACACACCCAGTTCGGTGACAACCAAGCGACACTNACTGAAACAGCCACACGTCACCGCGGGCGTGTCTCAAACTTTGGCCCTCCCCAACGTCCCACCACAATTCCTTCCCCGTACTAAACCACTCACCACACTGCCCACACCGCTTCGCCCAGCGTTTGCGTTGTTAAATTGAGGAGTTCTGAGCAGATGGCTACCACCGACGTAGCTCCGTCCGATCCGATCCGGACCGAGGAACGAGANACCATTGTNATTCGGTTCTGNGGAGACAGTGGCGACGGCATGCAATTGGCCGGATCGCANATGACAAATGTCTCCGCNGTGTTCGGCAACGATGTCAGCACGCTGCCTGATTATCCGGCCGAGATCCGCGCNCCGGCCGGATCACTCGCCGGTGTCAGTGGTTTTCAACTTCATTTCTCCAGCAACGACATCTACACCCCCGGTGACGAGGTCGACACGCTGGTCGCAATGAACCCAGCCGCACTGAAAACCAACATCGCTGACTTGAAGCGAGGTGGAACACTTATCGTCAACTCGAATGCNTTCGAGTCGGGTGANCTAAAAAAAGCCGGCTACGAAGCCAATCCGCTTGATGACGANGAATTGCTGGCCCCATTCGACGTCCACAAGGTCGAGATGACGCGACTGACCCGCGACTCCGTCGAGGGCCTCGGCCTTTCGCCGCGTGAGGCTGAACGCTGCAANAACTTTTTTGCNCTCGGCCTTGTCTACTGGCTGTATGACCGTGATGACACCCCCACCCGAAACTGGGTCTCCGACAAGTTCGCCAGCAAACCCGACATTGCCGAGGCCAACCTCAGGGCGTTGAAGGGCGGTCAGAACTTTGGAGTCTCGACCGGGTCATTTCGTGTCCACTACCGAGTCCCTCCAGCTCAACTCGAACCAGGCCGATACCGGAAAATCACTGGAAACGAGGCACTGGCAATCGGNTTGGCCACTTCGGCAAAACTCGCCGACCGGCCGTTGTTTTACGCCGGCTACCCGATCACTCCTGCCAGNGACATCCTTCACGAACTCTCAAAACTGAAGCACTTTGGTGTTCGGACCTTTCAGGCCGAAGACGAAATCGCAGCGATGGCCGCAACCGTTGGCTCCGCTTTTGCTGGCGAATTTTCTGTGACAGCCAGCAGCGGGCCGGGCATCTGCCTCAAAGGGGAGGCCATGGGCCTGGGCGTCATGACTGAACTCCCCATGGTCATAGTCGATGTCCAGCGAGGTGGCCCCAGTACAGGCCTGCCCACCAAGACGGAACAATCCGACCTGATGCTCGCCATGTTTGGTCGTAATGGCGAAAGTCCTCTCCCGATTGTCGCAGCTTCCACCCCCGGCGATTGTTTTTGGATGGCCCAGGAAGCAATGCGAATTGCCGTGGAATTCATGACACCCGTGATCTTGCTCACCGACGGTTATATCGCCAACGGTGCGGAACCCTGGCGGGTTCCCGAGGTTGCAGATCTGAAACCAATTCACGTCGACCACCCGACCGAAGCCAACACCGAAGATGGCTACAGGCCCTATCTGCGAGACGACCGACTGGTACGCCCCTGGGCCAAAGCGGGCACCCCCGACCTCATGCATCGTCTCGGCGGTTTGGAAAAGTCGGATGTCACCGGCAACGTGGACTACGACCCCAACAACCACGAGCACATGTCTCGGATACGCGCACAAAAAGTGGCCAATGTGGCCAACGACATCCCCGAACAGGATGTCTTTGGTTCGCAAGAGGGAGAGCTCCTGGTACTGACCTGGGGCGGAACCTATGGCGCGGCCCGACAAGCGGTCAAGATGCTCCACGAGCAAGGCCGTTCCGTCGGCCATGCCCACCTCAGGTATCTCAACCCGTTCCCACGCAACCTTGGAGAACTTCTCAATCGTTATAAGAAGGTCTTGGTTGCCGAACTCAACCTCGGACAACTTGTCCAGTTGATCAGGAGTGAATTTCTTGTTGACGCCCAACGGTACAACAAGATCCAAGGAAAACCGTTCCGGGTCAGTGAACTGGTTGAACAGATTGAGTCACAACTCTAAGCGTTACCATCCAATTCCTTCCTCGTCGTTTGACGGGGTGTCTCACGTTTGAAAACGAGCGACCAGGCGATGACAACAGAACTTCCGGTCTTGACGGCCAAGGATTTTGCAAGCGACCAGGAACTGCGTTGGTGTCCCCGATGCGGTGATTATTCAATCCTGGCCCAATTCAAGAAGGTGCTTCCCACCCTGGGAATCCCCAAAGAACAGTTCATGGTGGTGTCGGGTATCGGTTGCTCCAGCCGTTTCCCCTACTACGTTGACACCTATGGTTTCCACAGCATTCACGGCCGTGCCCCGGCCATCGCTTCCGGGATCAAAGGAGTCCGGCCAGATCTTCAGGTCTGGGTGATTACGGGTGACGGAGATGGCCTGTCCATCGGCGGCAACCACTTGATGCACGCCATCCGCCGAAACATGAACCTCAAGATCATTCTCTTCAACAACCAGATCTACGGACTCACGAAGGGCCAATACTCACCCACGAGTCCGCTGGGGAAACGGACCAAGAGCACACCGTTGGGTTCAATCGACAATCCATTGAGTCCACTCTCGATCGCTATCGGCTCCGAAGCCTCGTTCGTAGCCCGATCGGTCGATGTGGATATCAAGCACCTGACCATGGTCCTGGAACGCGCCGCCCATCACGAGGGAACCGCGTTCATCGAGGTTTACCAGGACTGCAACGTCTTCAATTCCGGCGCATTTTACTACGCGTCAAAGAANGCCGTGAAAGAGGACAACATCGTTTATCTCGAACACGGAAAACCGCTGATCTTCGGNAAGGAACGCAACAAGGGAATCCGNGTCAACGAGGGAAACCGCCCCGAAGTCGTCGAACTTGGNAATGGAATCACCGAAGACGACCTCTTNTTCCACGATGAGGACACACCGGAACCCAACCTGGCGTTTCTGCTGGCCCGCATGAAACACCCGGAATTCCCGGAACCGGTCGGNATTTTCCGCAGCGTAGAACGCCCNGTTTATGACATTGCTCTNGACCAACAGGTCGCAGCAGCGGTAGAAGACAAGGGACCCGGCGACCTGGAAACCCTCTTCAACAGCGGAGACACCTGGACCGTCGAGTAGTCTCCCGAACCGCCCGCAGCCAACGAGCCCAAACTCGCTTCACCGACTGCGGACACGACGCCAATGAGGGAACGGCCAACTGGCAGTCGCACGACCACCCGCTGGCCACAATCGGCACGAACGATGGCACAATGGAACGCACCATTCCGTTGCAACNCCGCACACGTCACCCCCGCTGACCATAACCGCCATCGAACCGCNNCGNGCGNTCGCGAAAAACAATGTCGGCTGTTNTCCTGTCACANCCNGACNGGGCNNNCCGGTTGCGTCGTGCANTCGAAAGCCCCNACGGNCCTCNGGCNNCTACCGATCGNCGACTNCCACAACCGACCGACGGAGAGTCTTCTCGTTTCGTGACTCCCTGAGGATTCTTTNCATACGTTTTTTCGGACAGACTACTTTNCCCTGCCGACTCANCGCCGCCCCCCACCTTCCAGGCCGGACCAGTACCGGAGCCCGGACAGACTCCAGATGAACCACGCANGNACAGTGTTAATCGCCCGNCCGCNGGAACGATGGTCGCACGANCTGTTTCGCGANCTGTCCACGTCTCACAACCCGATTTCCACCTGGACGGCCGCGACAATNCCCGAAGCGTTCACGGCCGTCTCCNCCCACACNCCCGAANTCGTGATTGTCCTCCAGGACACACCTGACCAGTTTTCGCGGCGTGACACCGACTGCCTGCTGGCAACTTGGCCATTGGCACGACTGGTTGTCTGCTACGGCCCGTGGTGCAACGGCGATGGCCGCAATCGCGACTACTGGCCTCTGGGTGTCCGTGTGCCTCACACCGACGCCACCCACCGCTTGAGACGGGAATTCGCCGCCCTGGTTGGCAATGGTACAATTTTGCCGTGGACTGCCGGTCGCGACGAAATCGCGGCAGTTGAACTCCACCACACGCCCCCCACGTTTCCAGTTCCGTTCACCTACCGGGTCGTTTCCGTAGATTCCCCCTGGAAGACACTCGTGTCAGCACAACTGGATGCGATGGGTGGCAAGTCACCAGCACCATGCGACACCACCACCGACCTGCTATTGATCGATGCCGATCCATTGGCCCCATCATCTCTCGATGACAGCATTCAATTCAGCAAACACTTCGAATCGAGACACATCCTGCTCCTGACACACACGCCCACGGCTGCGACGGACTTGATCGGCGATTCCGGAGTTCCGAATTGGGAAGTGCACGACAAACTCGTTGCCGCCTCCCGCCCTTCGACGCTGACCAATTCACTTGGTCCCGCCGCCGCTCGGCGCATTGCCTGACGCGGCGTTTCGGGGCAATTCCGACAGGCGAATTGCACGGAAATCGAGGTCCGTCGTGGGGTCGTGACCCTGCAGGCTGATGTGCCCTGAATCCAAGCGGCGGCCACGCCGCGGATTGGGATCATCCGGCCTCTCGTCTTTCCAATCCGTCACTTGCAAGCCATTCACCCAAACAGCCATTCGGGGCCCAGAGGCCACCAGTGTCAAAAAACACCACTCCCGATCTTTTGCGGCAACAAACCTTGCGGTGTTGCGTCGAAATATTGCACCGGTCCCGGCATTGCTCGGAACCGATTTCGACCCAGATTTGACCCCGTTGTGAATTTGTAGTTCATAACCGTTTGACGGCGCGTCCTTGCTCCCTTTTTCGGCCCGAAAAAAGATTCCGCTGTTGAGTTCATCTCCATTTGTTTTGGTTTCAGCCTGGAGGATGAAATCGGCCCACCGTTTTTCGGTTTCCAGAAAACCGGCACCGTTTTGGACATGGATCGCGGCGTCAACCACTCCAAACGTACTTTTACCACCTGGCACCACACGCCAACCGCTCAAATCACGTCCATTGAATACAGCGGTGCTGCCCAGTGGTTTCACGAACACGTTACGAAAGCGGACTTCGCCCCCATTCATTTGCAAGCCGATCCGCCCCGCCGACAAAGGTTCATCCGCCTCGTCGGTGTAGTCCAACACCGGCTTTCCGTCCAACTTCACAATCACTTTCTGACCGTCCACTGTCACGTGAAACGTGTGCCACTCTCCTTCAACCTCCACACCGGCGGGTCCTTTTTTCCGTGCGACAAGGCTCGCCGTCTGGAACGCCTTGTGTGTGTCACAGATATTCAATTCGTAGCAATCCTTCGCCGGATTTTTGGGCGTAACGGGAGTCCGCAGAAAAATCCCGCTATTTCCACCAGCCTCCAGTTTGAAATCACACAACAACTCGTAGTCTGAAAAAGGAACTGTCGTGACCAACAATCCCGGCGGGCCAGCGTTTGAGTGAATCAGTCCATCCTGGACCGACCAGTTTGCCTCACTGTTTGCCTCCCAACCAAACAATGTTTCTCCATCAAACAACTGGACCCATCCGTCTTCCAGTTGTTCCCTGGTGAGCAACGCCTCTGGAACGCCCGCCAGTTCGCCATCTTCGGGTGTCGGTTTACTCTCCGGCCCGGCCTGCTGGATAGAAGACGGCGTGTCGCCCGCTCCGGCTGGAGACGCCCCCACTTCTGGCTCCGGTTCGCCTGTCCCACATCCGCCAAGAAAACAACCGACACACAAGCACAAGGCCCATCGTTTCATCACTCATTCCCGTTTTGCTGTGTTGGCAATCGTCGGTCAGTCCGTTTTTCTTTCCGGGTTGGTTCCTTCCGCCCCTTTTCCGAGACTCCAACGGAGAAATTCTTCAACAAACGGATCCAACCCCCCATCGAGAACAGGTTGAGGATTCCCGGCCTTCAAACCTGTCCTCGCGTCCTTGACGTACTGTTCGGGGTGCAACACGTAGTTGCGGACCGTTTGTCCGCCGAAGCCAATTTTGGATTTCTGCCCACGTTTGGCTGCCAATTCAGCGTCCCGTTTTTCAACCTCAATCTGGTACAGCTTGGCGGCCAACATTTTCCGGGCCTGGGCCCGATTCTTGTGCTGGCTCCGCTGGCTCTGGCACTGGACAACGACGCCGCTGGACAGGTGTGTCAACCGGATTGCCGAGTCTGTCTTGTTGACGTGTTGACCGCCCGCACCGCTTGCACGATACGTATCCTCACGCACATCCGTTTCAAAATTCACTTCAACTTGCAGATCCTCGTCAATTTCAGGTGTCACATCGACGGCGGCAAACGAGGTATGCCTTCGTCCCGCTGCGTCGAATGGACTGATACGTATCAGCCGATGATTCCCGATCTCACCGCGAAGGTACCCATACGCATAAGCACCACGGATTGCGATCGTCGCACTCCGGATCCCCGCCTCGTCAGCCTCTGAATACTCCAACATCTCCGAGTCAAAACCACGTTGTTCGGCCCATCGGGCGTACATTCGGAGCAACATCCCCGCCCAGTCCGATGAATCCGTGCCCCCTTCACCGGCCTGGATCTGGACAAACGCCCCCGATTGGTCATGGGGGTCGGACATCATCGCCCGAAGTTCCAACTGTTCAACTTGTGGAGCCAGGCGTCCAACCGACTCCGCCACTTCCCGCTCGGTGGCCCCGGTGTCGTCTTCCGCTGCCAACTCAACCAGAACCTCGAGCTCTTCACCGGACGCTGCCAATTCTTCCAACGGCTTCAGCGTCGCGTTGAGCCGCTTCAGAGAGTCCACCTGCCCCTGAGCCGACTCCTGGTTGTCCCAGAACCCCGGAGCCGCCATCTTTGCGTTGATCGCGTCGCGTTTGCCGAGCAGACCCTGCAGGTCAAAGGGAGTCCCGGAGCTGAACGATCCTGTCGATCACGCCCTCGCAAGCGGTTCGCAGGTCATGTTCCATGGATCTGGCTCCGGGCCTCTGGAGTGGCGAGAATCAAACACATCCGCCACGGTTCTCGATTCGTCGCGGATTATAGGCGACCGTTTGCTTGGTTCCTAGCCGCCGTCCCCGAATCTCTTTCAATCACTCACCAGCCAACCGATCCCCATATTGCTCCTCGTAGTATTCGCGGTACGCGCCACTTCGCACGCGATCAACCCATTCGGAGTTCTGGAGATACCAGTCCACCGTCGATTTCAAACCCTCTTCAAACGAAACCAACGGTTTCCAACCAAGCATTTTCTCGGCTCGACTGCAATCAATCGCGTAGCGTTTGTCATGCCCCGGCCGGTCGGGAACGAACCGGATCAACGTCTCGGGACGGTCCAGCAATTCAAGCAACCGGCGCGTCAAGCCGATGTTGCTCAGTTCCGACCGCCCACCAAAGTTGAAAATGTCACCTGGTTCACCCGATCGCAACACGGCCGCAATTCCCCGGCAGTGATCATCCACGTGTATCCAGTCGCGAACGTTCGTTCCGTCGCCGTAAACCGGAAGGGGCTGATGTTGCAATGCGTTACTGATAAACAAGGGAATCAATTTTTCCGGAAATTGATACGGTCCATAATTGTTCGAACAACGCGTGATCATCCCCGGAAAACCGTGCGTGTGAACAGCAGCCCTCAGGAGAAGGTCCGCTGCCGTTTTTGAAGCAGCGTAAGGACTGTTTGGTGCCAGCGGTGTGTCTTCGGAGAATTCGCCAGTGTCACCAAGACTGCCGTACACTTCATCCGTCGACACCTGAACGAACCGATCGATCCCGTTTGTGCGTGCCGAATCAATCAGGACTTGTGTGCCACCTATATTCGTGTGAACAAACGGTGTTGAATCCAGGATGCTCCGGTCCACATGGCTTTCGGCTGCGAAATTCACGATCGAGTCGATCGAAAACTCTTTCAGCACTTCATCCACGCTGTCTCGGTCGCTAATGTCTCCCTGCCGAAAATCGTAACGGTCGGATTCGGACACCGACGCCAGGTTCTCCGGATTTCCCGCGTACGTCAATTTGTCGAAGTTGACGACCGTGACGTTGGGATCATCGGCAAGCAGCCAACGGATGAAGTTTGACCCGATGAAACCGCAACCACCGGTGACCAACAGCCGGACCATCACTCAATCCAGAATTTCACTCGGGATCCTGGCGAGCGACACAAACCGGTCTCCATCCTTGAGACTGATCAGCTTCACTCCCTGGGTGTTTCGGCCGATCGGGCGGATGTCGCCGGCACGAACGCGCTGTAACATTCCACCAGCCGTGATCATCAGAATTTCGTCTCCGTCACGCACGGCCGTTACATCAATCACCGGGCCATTGCGTTCAGTGGTGCGTATATCAATCAGGCCTTTACCGCCCCGCTTTTGACGCCGGTAATGCCCGACGGTCGGCGGCGAATCAGAATCGTCAGCCGTTTCGTCAGCAGCCTCGTTGGCTCCTCCGTCGCCCAGCAACGTCCTTTTTCCGAACCCATTTTCACACACGGTCAACAGGCTCAACTCCTGCTCAGCGACCACCATCGCCACGACCTCGTCATCCTGTGCAAGCTGAATTCCACGAACACCACGGGTGGCTCGGCCCATGCTGCGGGCATCGGACTCGTTAAACCGGATCGACATCCCCTGCCGCGTCGCTATCAGAACATCCTGTCCCGGCTCCACAATCCGCACGCCAACCAGGTCATCACCTTCATCAAGATTGATGGCAATAATCCCGCCCTGTTTCGGGCGGCTGTACGCTTTCAGGGGAGTTTTCTTGATAATTCCGCAGCGGGTAACAATCACCAGGAACCGGTCTTCGTCAAATTCTCGTAAGGCCAGGCAATTAGCAACCTGTTCGTCTTCACCCAGTGAAAGGAGGTTGACCAGCGCACGCCCCCGCGCAGTTCGCCGAGCCTGCGGAAGATCGTACACCTTCCGCCAATGAACCTTACCCCGATTCGTCAAGAAGAGCAGCCATGCGTGTGTGCTGGAGGCAAACACGTGCGCGACCGGATCCTCATCTCCCCCCTTGACGCCAGTGATCCCTTTGCCACCTCGCCCCTGTGCTTTGTAGTTCACCAGCGCCGTCCTCTTGATGTAGGACTGGCTGGAAAGCGTGACGACCATCGATTCTTCGGTGATAAGATCCTCGCGGTCGACCTGGCCGATTTCTTCACTGGAAATCTCAGTCCGGCGAGGACTTCCGTACTTCTCCTGGATTTCAACCATGTCTTCGCGGACAACGTTCCGCAAATTCGATTCGTCCGAAAGAAGCCGAAGATATCCCGCGATGTCCGACAACAATCCGGCATATTCGCCCGCAAGTTGTTCTCTTTCCAGGTTGGCCAGAGAACCCAACTGCATCGACACGATCGCCTCGGCCTGTTTCGCCGACAGCGTGTAACTTTCGGCGGCATCACGTTCCTCGCGAAACGCCGCGAAACCTTCGTCCCCAAGAGCTCTCGCAATCAATTCCGCGGGAACTTCCATTTCCTGGAGTCGGTCTCGAGCCGCCGTCCGACTCTCGGATTCCCGGATGGTCTGGATCACCTGGTCAATGTCGATCTGAGCGATCAACAGACCTTCCACGGTATGCTTCCGTTTCCGAGCTTCGGACAGCAGGAACTCGGTTCGTCGACGAATCACATCGACACGATGCCTGAGAAATTCCTCGAGCAACCTCTTGACCGACAACACCTGAGGACGGCCACCGACCAGCGCCAACAAGATCATGCTGACGGTCGACTGCAATGGCGAAAACTGGAAGAGCTGGTTGAGAACGACCTCACGATCAGCATCGCGTTTGAGCACGATGTGCAATTTCACCTGCCATGGGGGAACGTTGCGATCAGTCAAATCAACGATCCTTGCGATCCCCGCGATGCGCTCATCCCGGACCAGAACCTCCAATTTTTCCCGAATCCTGTCCCTCGTCTCGAGATACGGCACCTCCGAGACCACGATCACGTCATTTTTCTTTTCCGTGATAAATTCGGTTTTTGCCCGCAGCACGATGGTCGACCGTCCCGTCATGTAGCCCCGGCGCACGCCAACCTCACCGCAGATCACCCCGCCGGTGGGAAAGTCCGGTGCCGGCATGACATCGATCAACTCATCGATCGTCAGATCGGGATCGTCGATCAGGCGGACAACCGCCTCGCACACTTCCGACAGGTTGTGCGGCGGAATACTCGTGGCCATTCCCACGGCAATACCGTTGGAACCGTTGACCAACAGATTGGGAAACCGCGATGGGAGGACCACCGGCTCGGTGTTTCGCTGGTCATAGGTGGGAACGAAATCGACCGTGTCCCGGTCAATATCGGCCAGCATTTCACTGGCTACGGCGGACAACCTTGCCTCGGTATACCGCATCGCCGCAGGAGGCAGACCGGCAAGCGAACCGAAGTTCCCCTGCTTGTCGATCAACACGTCCCGCATAATCCAGTTTTGGCCCATCCGCACCAGCGTCGGATAAATGGATCCGTCACCATGCGGGTGATAGTTGCCGCTCGTGTCGCCGGAGATCTTGGCGCACTTGACTCGCGACGAACTGGGCCCCAAACGCAGATCATTCATCGCCACGAGGATCCGGCGTTGCGATGGTTTGAGCCCATCTCGAGCGTCAGGCAATGCCCGGCTGATAATGACACTCATCGCGTAGGTGAGATAGCTGTCACGCATCTCATCCTGTATGTCGAGACGTGTGATCAATTCACTCGGCTCGACAACACCGCCACCACTATCGGGTTCAATCGGGGCGTTGCCTTCGAACTCCTCGCCGTCCGGCACTTCTCTGCTCCTGCTCCGCGTTTTATTCGAGAATGAGCATGGTCAGTTCACACGAGCCGTCCTGGCATTCGCAGGAGCCTTCCACCAGCATCTTCATGCGGGCGGTGCGGCGCGAACCGTCAACAACCAGATACTCATAGGCCCCATTTTACCCGACCCGAGTCCGGGGAACAACGCTTCGTCACAGCGTCACTCAGCTCCATTACGGCGTTGCCACAACGCCCTCCCGATTCCCACAATGGGATTAGGTGCGACAAGTGACCTGCGGCCGATTTTCCCACCTCATCCCTGCACTCTGTTCAGTGTTCCGCGTGACAAACAGATCACCATCACCGCCAGACACGTCCGTCCAGGACGATGCATCTCGCGAAGATTCACTGACTCTCAGCCGCCAGTCCCGACACCCTGGCCTCGTGCTGCCCGGCTACCACTTTGAACGTTGTCTTGGCGACGGAGCCTTCGGTTCCGTCTGGCTCGCCCGAGAAGAAAACACCGGTCGCCAGGTGGCTGTAAAGGTTTACAGCCACCACCGCCGCCTTGACTGGTCCCTGCTGTCACGCGAGGTTGAGAAACTCGCAGCACTCGACAGTTCCCGAAACATCGTCGGGTTGCTTGCCGTCGGCTGGGAAAGCGACCCACCCTACTACGTGATGGAGTACCTCGAGAACGGATCCCTTGCGGGTTATCTTTCTGACGGACCAATTCCTCCCGGCGATGCCGTTCGAATTGCCAAGGGGGTCCTTCACGGACTCGTACATGCTCACGGTCGAGGAATCCTCCACTGTGACCTCAAGCCCGGGAACGTCCTTCTTGACGACGATTTCTCGCCACGTCTTTGTGACTTCGGGCAGTCCCGACTGTCCCACGAGCAAGACCCAGCACTGGGCACACTGTATTACATGGCACCCGAACAAGCCGATCTGGGTGCCATGCCTGATGCTCGCTGGGACGTCTACGCGCTTGGAGCACTTCTCTACCACCTGCTGACAGGAACTCCACCCTACCGGACTACTGAAACGGAACGAGAACTATCAACAACATCCTCTCTCACCGAACGCCTCACCGCCTACAGGTTGATTGTCACCACCAACACCCGGTCGCCGATTCTCCGGAATCAACCTGGAATCGACAGGCGATTG
>PBOU01000142.1 GCA_002724415.1 Planctomycetaceae bacterium | reverse complement strand
CCTGGAACCTCCTGGCCTTGCTGCATCATTCCCCACAATCCCCGGGATCGCAGTGGTTCGGTGCCGACCTGGTCTTCCGGCGGTGGTTGGGTGTCCTGGTGATCCGGTTCGGCGGTCTCCTCGATCGCGGGCTGCTGTGGATCGCTGTCGGTCGAGTTGGAAGGGGAGGCGGCAACACCGTCGGGTTGTCCCATCAGGTCCCAGAGACTGCGGCCGCGTGTTTCCTCGGGGGCATCCTGGCCGACCGGTTCGCCACACACCGGGCACACTTGNGACTGGTCGGGGACCGCGTGTCCTCGAGAGCAGCTGCGGTGTGTCGAATGTTCTGGAGTCATGCCGGTGCCTGCCGGCTGAAGAGTTGTTCACCCAGGCGTCGCCGGTTGACGAGTCCCAGGGTGTGGTTGTCCTGGACGACTGCACCCAGTGGTGCGGTGTGTTCATTGAGTTTCAGCAAGGCATCAAGCCGGCTGGTGCCAGGTGCCATACGAGGCAGCTCGATGAGCAGGTCCGCGACGTCCCGGTCACCGACGGCNAGGTCGATGACTCGCACACACGCGAACCATTCGCCGTCTTCGTTCTCACGGTGGACCGCCACCTCGGTCAGTCCGAAGTGGCGGGCGTGTTCGAGAAGTTGNTCGCGTGAGGCGGTACAGGGGAGGCCGAGGATCCGGTGGCGAGGCACGAAACTCGAATCAACCGGTGCCCGGCTGGTATTCAGCAGCCCACCGACAAGCCGGTTCTGGATGTCGGCCAGCAGTCCCTGCTCATGACCTTCCTCCAGCACTTGGACCAACCGCTTGCGTCCCAGGATCAATGGCGTGGTTTGTGGGTCGGTTGTGCCAAATCGTTTGAGCCAGGCGGTGATCAGGATCAGGGGGGCACTGATCGGTGCAAACAGATAGAAGAAGGCACGGAACAGCGGGGCATTGCGGAGCAAACGTCTTTGGGGTGAACGGAAGTAAAGGTTCTTGGGCATCAGTTCGCCAAAGAGAAAGACGATGGGCGAAATGGCCAGAGTGCCAACAATCTCCCAGGCCAGGCCAGGGGCTGTGACAATGGCGGTGATGGCCAGGGCGACGCCCTGGGCGGTCAGGAAATTGGCAACGTTGTTGCCGACCAGCGTGGTGGCGACAAAAGCCGAGGGGTGCCTGGCGAACCACAACACCCGCCTGGCCGATGCGTCTCCCGCGTGCGCGTCGATGCTCAATCGGACGAAGCTGATCCGGTAGAAACCGGTCTCGGAACCACTGAAGAAGGCCGAGAGCCACAGGCCCAGCGCGAAGACCAGCAAGGCGATGAAAATGGTCATCAGTCGGATTCTCCCCCGGAGTGGTTCGGTGNGAGATCGTCGAGGGGATCAGTGTCGCGGGCGACGAGAACCTTGGTTGGTCCCCGCCCCGAGGCNTCGATGACCCGGATCCGNTGACCCTGCCAGAGACATTCGTCTCCAGGCACCGGCACTCTCTCGAGTTGCTCCTGCAGCAGACCGTTGACGGTGACCTGGTGCTCGGGATCGGGTTCGTAGTCGAGTTGCAGACGCCTGGAGAGGTAGCGGAGTGTGGTCAGGGCCTGGACCTCGTAACGTCCCCCNCCGATCGATTCGATCGGCTCGCGTCGAAGCAGTCGTCGGGCCCGGCTGGGTTCGGGCGACAGGATGGTATCGAGGATGTCGTCGTGAGTCAGAATTCCGACCGTGTCCCCGTACTCGTTGACCACGCAGGCGGCACTGGAAAAGGTGTCGCGCATTCGTTGCAGCACCGGAGCCAGACGGGCACACCACGGAACGGGAATCACTTCCTCGGCGAGTCGTTCCAGGTGCGTGTCGGGCAGCGANGCACGATGGTCCAGCGGGATGATTGACTTGACGATGTCCTGGTCGCCCCCGACGACGACAAAACCGGTCTCGACGGCCTCGGCATCGAGATCCTGGAGATGAATGGGCAGTGGCAGGGTGACCCAGGTCCCGCGAGGTCGCATCACTTCTTCGACGGAGATTTCGCCCAGGTCCAGGATGTTGTGCAGCACCTGTCGCTCCTGGATGACGACCTCGGTGGNCCGTGCCGAATTGTCCACGGCCTGCTCGAGGTCGTCAGCCTCCAGGGCGGGTTCGACGGTCACGTGCGGCCAGAAAACCCTGTGCAGAAACTCGGTGGTGACCAGGAAAACCGGGGCGATTGGATCAAAGGTCCGTACGGCAATCGTCAACGGCCACGCCAACCATGTGGCCAGTCGGCGTCGAAAGACCACCGCGATGCTCTTGGGGACCACCTCGCCAAACAGGATGATTCCCAGGAGGCTCAACAGGGGGATCGCCGTGGCGANCCGGGTGTTGTCGGCGGCGATCTGCCGGGAGAGAACGATGGTGATGGCGAAATAGGTCAGGTTGATCAGCAGGTTCCAGAAGAGGACGGCAGTCAGCAGTCGGTCGGGGTTGGCCAACAGGCTGGCCACCAGCCGTTGGCGACGCGGTCCGACCCGAAAAGCTCGCAGGTCGTCTCGAGACAGGTAGAACAGGGCTGTCTCGCTGGACGAGAAGAAGCCGCTGGCCAGCACAAGTCCAGCCATCGCCAGTATCGCGGGCAACCACGTTTCCGCCGCTGACACCTCTATTCGCCTCGTCTGGTCAGGGACCTAGCCCCGATCTCCTGTTGTTCGCCCCAGTGCCACGTCGAAGGCGCTGACGGCAGGGACCAGCATCGCCAGCGATGTGAAGCCGTAGACGGCCACGATCGCCAGGCAGACGCTCAATGTCCCCTCTCGCAGGAACTCGGTGATGCTGTAAAAAGTCATGAAGGGCAGCCAGCCGGCTGCCAGGGTCAAAGCAGGAGAGGGATTCTTGTGGGTCAGGCTGGCCCACAGGCAGATGCTGCCGAGGCCGATGAACACCACGAAGCTGAGCAACTGGGACGCCAGGGAACCACTGGCTTCCACCAGCAGCATCAGGAACACGAAGATCCCCACGAACAGGAAGAACAGCGTGCCCAGGCTGTTGCCGATGGCCGCGCGAGATCCCTCGAANGTCAAGCTGGAGTGCAGCCCCAGCATCGCGGCGAAGGCAACCAGGATCGAGAATCCCAACAGCAGGAAGACGAAAGTTTCCCAGAGGAGGTTGCCGACCGATGCCTGCCACGCGGCCAGTGCCAGTGGCACCACGATGAGTTCGCTGGTGTTGTAGGCAATTCCACCGAGTTTCCCGTAGATGAACTCACCGGATGTGATGTCNGTNGCGAGCAACAGNTCGAGGGTCTTGCCATCGCGTTCACTGGTCAGCGAGGTGACAGCCTGGGCATTGATCAGCAGCAGGCTCAGCAATGACAGCCCGACCATCGCCAATCCACCGGGCGGAATCCGGTTCATGATGAGTCCGTCGCCGTTGTCGACAGCGACCAGGTACGCGACCACGGCGGCCAGCAGCAGGTAGGCCAGCTTGATGAACTGCACCTTGCGGCCGTACGCCCGTGTACGGATCTCTCGCCAGATCACCGGGTTCGACCAGATTTTCCGGTGTCGCACTCGTGTTTCGCCCGAGGTGGTGTCGGTTTCCTCCTCGGGTTGTATATACGTCGTCCGCGATGGGTTCCACGCCCGGAGTCGCCACACGGTGATACCAATCAGTGCCAGGCCCAGTCCGGCCAGCGCGATGATGGACCGCAGGGCGACCGGGTCGCGGTCTCGGGCAAAGGGGTCGATCACCGTCAACAGGGTGCGGAACGGGTTGAAGGCTGTCAGCCACGGAGAGTCACCCACAACCGCCCGGGTGGCCTCCAGGGCGCCCAGGAATCCGACGATGCCGAGCACGCCAATGGCCAGGGTCTGGAATGTCTTTTCTCGCCAGAAAGCGACCAGGGCTCCCCAGCTTCCTGCCGCCACCGCCACCGCCACACACAGTGACAGCATCCACACGATCTGTTCCCAGCCGACACCTCCCAGGAGATGCACCAGGAAGAAGACCGGGGCCGACACTCCGATCAGGACCACGACGATGAGCAGGCTGGCCCCGAGTTTCCCCAGGACGAGTTCCTTGGCGGTGAGGTCGGTCATCAACAGCAGCAGCAGTGTGCGTCGGTCCTTTTCCTGTGCGATGCTGCCGGCACAGAAAATCATGGCAAAAAAGAGAACCAGGGGCAGTTGGACAAGCGAGAAGATCTTGAACAGCAGGCTGCCAAATCGTGCGGTGTCACCAATGTTGCGGACCTGTTGCCAGCCGAAAATCGCCTGGTNGGCCGTGTACATCAGGACGAAAAGCGCAGCGACATAGCCGGCACGGATCAGAAAGTGTCGCAACTGGCGTGGTGCCGTGGTTGCCTCGCGGGTGAAAATCGGTCCGGCCAGCACTCTCTAGCTCTCCGATTCGCCCGTGTCATCGCGGAGGAAGTGGCCGCTGCGGCCTCCAGATTTTTCGAGCAGCCTGACGTGGTGGATGTCCATTTCCCGGTCGACCGCCTTGCACATGTCGTAGACAGTCAGTGCCGCTACCGAGGCGGCCAGCATGGCTTCCATTTCGACGCCAGTCCGGCCCTGGTTGGCGACACGCGCCACGATCCGCACGGACTGTGTGTCGGGGCAGGTGAAGTCCAGTTGAGCCGAATCGAGAGGCAGCAGGTGGCACAACGGAATCAACTCCGATGTCCGCTTGCTGGCGGAAATTCCGGCCAGCCGTGCGACTTCAAAGACGTCCCCCTTGGCCATGCCACCGTCCCGGATCAATTCCAGCGTCTCGGGCCGCATGGTCACGATTGCCTCGGCAACCGCCACCCGACGGGTGATCGGTTTTTCGCCGACATCGACCATCCGGCTGGCACCCGATTCGTCAAAGTGGGTCAGGTCGGACATGCTCAAATTGATGGTGAGAACTGGGGACGGGGTGACTGCGGCTCCCAATGCCGTCTCGTCACAGTATAGGTGTCCGGGGTGGGCTTGCGGAGGTTGACACGGAGATTCCGGGTTTCAGTCTTGCCGATAAAGTGCAGCCAGCAGCACGCCACAACGGCGGACCTCCACCACCGGTGTCAATCCCGGCGGCGTGTTCCTGAGAAAATCGGGAAGGTCGGCCTTGCGGCGGAAGATCATCACCCACCGTGCTGAGGCTGCAGGGGGGGTGCCGTACAGGGCCAGCCGCGGGGTGCCGTTGTCCCAGACCCGCACCTGTTTGGGGAACTCGGTCCACTGCAATGGATGCAGTGACGGGAAAACGGCGATGATGTCATTTTCCGGAACGTGGCGAGACACGTCGAGCAGAAATCGGCGGGTCAGGCTGTCGCCCCAGTAGGTGGTTTCGAATCCAAGAGAGTGGGCACCGGCGGGACCACCGACGGCGAGGTTGTAGAAGGAGAGTCCACAGGGGTGGGTGGCGATCAGTCCCCAGCTTGAGGAGACAAGGATGGCGGAGGGGATCAGGAGAATGCCACCTGGTGACAGGCGTTGGAATCGGTTGCGGCACCAGTCGGCCAGGGCCCCGGCCCCACGGCCGACCAGGATGGCCCACAGAGGAAACACGACCAGGAACAAGCGGGTTCCGTCATAAACCGCGATGCCGGGCACGGCGAACAGGATCAGTGGGAAGGTGCTGCAGGCGACCAGAAGGATGGCTCGTGAGTCGGCCCACCATTTCCAGTGGCGAGATGCGAGTCCCCAGGCGGCCAGGGCATGCAAGCCCAGTGGGACGGTCACGGCAAACATTACCAGGGAGTAGTGCCAGGGTGCCGCGATGTCGGGGGTCTTCTCGCCCAGGTAAAATACCGAAAGTTGTGCTCGCTCGGTCGTCCTGGCGAAGTACTCGACCAGGTGGTCCACTGGATCAAGCCACAGCCACGGCCAGCCGGCAAGAAACACGACGCTACCAATCGCCCCCCAGCATGCCAGTGGGGCGATCGCCCGGGAGCGGAATCGCCACAGGGCCCAGAGGATGACCGGCGGCCCCAGCAGGATGGCCTGGATCTTGGTCAGCAGTGCCAGCCCCAGCAGCAGTCCGGGGACAACCGCTCGTCGCCAACTGGGAGCCTCCTCCGATTGCCAGCGGTCCGCCAGTGACAGCACCGCAGCGGAGTAGGCCAGGGTGATCATCATCTCCAGTGAAGCGAGATGAGCATGGGCGACCAGCCGTGGCATCAGCAACACCGCCAGGGCTGCCCACGCGCCGGTCGCGGCACCGTACCAACTGGCTGCGGTCCGACCCACGAGGTAGATCAGCCAGGCAAACGCGACGGCCGATCCGAAACGGGCAGCCGTTGGAGCAAATGGTGTTGCCGTTGATTCACGGGGTGTGGCAATGGCCGTGACCGCACCATGAGAGATTCCCAACGCAAGCCGGCCCAGTGGCGGATGGTCTGGAAGATAATCTCGTTCGTCAAACAATTGTTTCGTCGAGACACCACCGATCATCCAGTACCAGGTCCCCCTGGCCAACCGGCAACCCTGGCCGACATTGAACATCTCGTCGACGGTCAGTCCCGGCCCCTGGCCGAGCCCCGGGTAGTCCCCCGCGGCGTCCAGTGTGGCCACAACACCCAGCAGTCCCACGAGGGCCAATCCCGCAAGGCCCAGCCGCACCCGGGGGGTGACCGGCGTTGTCACTCGGGATGTTTCGTCCGAATTCCGTGACGTGATGGTCTCTTCGGGCATGGGTCGGTGTGTTGGTGTTGTCGTGTTGGTCTGCAGTGGACTCTACGACGGACGCTGACGAAACCGCCAGGTGAACAAAAAAAAGGAATGCCCGGCCGTCCCGGCCGGGCATTCCCTTTGGTTGAAACCGCGTCTTCTCGGACGGCCGGGGTCGATGGCCGGTCAGTTCATCCCTGTGTCATCCTTGTGGCCGTATTGCTGCGGGTTTCTTCCGTGGAGCCCTTCCCGGTCATCCGATGTCAGGCCAGCTGCTTCTTGCGGCTGATCAAGGTACGGACGCGTTCGGCCAACAGGGCCGTGTCAAACGGCTTTCGGAACGTCTCGTTGAAGATCGTTCGATCGAAGCCGCTGGCGTTGTCGTCATCGGTGAGCAAGGCGACCAAAACCGTCTCGGTGTACTCACCGTTCTTGCGAAGATTCTGGGCAATCATCAGGGCTTCGGAACGTCCCATTCCGAAATCGACGATCACGCAGTCCGGATGCAGCGACTCGGCCTGGATGCCAGCCTCGAATCCACTCATCGCGGCTTCGACCTTGTAGTCGTCGCTGTCCAGCATGTCGACGATGCCGGCTCGGATGGTGGGATCGACGCCAACGAGCAGGACCTTGCCCATTGCTTCGTCTTCGAGTTCACCCAGCGGCATCCCATGCTCCTTGAGGAAGCGAATGAGGTGCTCACGGGGAATCCTGCGGTCCTGCGAACCTGGGATGCGATATCCTCGCAAGCGGCCTGAATCAAACCACTTGCTTACGGTGCGCGGGGCCACCTTGCAGATCTTGGCGACCTGTCCGGTCGTGAAGATAGTTTTCATTGCGGGCTCCAGTCAGAATTATCTCAGTCTTGGAAGAACGTCAGCCCATGGGAACAATTCCCACTTCGGTCGCGGGTCCGTCCACCAACCGCTCGCAGCAATCGCGACGGATGGCCGGTTGACCTTGTGCTCGCCAGTCAACTCCAACCCGAGATGCTGGACTGGACGTGCGAGAACGGGCCGCTTGGATTTCTCCTCGAAACGTTCCTCTGTAATTAATCGAATCCACCGAGCGGGGAGGTGGGACCGAGAGTTCGTGACCAGAGCCTCCTGCTTCCGGGGTGGGTCACCCCCGGAGTCCTTGAATCCCCCCCATCAAAATTTGACGCGTTGAGGTGTTCGGTTCTGCCGATTGCATCCCTGCAATCAGCACAATACCTGTGGCAGAACGTTTCGCCCCTACGTGTCTGACCTCTACTTTCGACCTAAGGACGGGAGGGACTTTAGGATCATTGGCCCTGTAACGACGTGTCAGTGCCCGACCAGGCCCAACAATCGGTCACTTCCGGTCAATCCGGAGGTTCCGTAGGGGCCGATCCCTGCCAACTTGACCCTGGTCCGTTCGGGCCCGGCGGTGCTGAACCAGAAGAGTCAGCACGCGAGTTTTTCAATTTTCCGTGACGCAGTCACGCCGCGTCAGTTTCTCCATCCGGAGACGTTGACCCAATCTCTCCAGATTCACTCACATCCTCGAATCGCACCGAGATCCGCTTGGAAACTCCCGGCTGCTCCATCGTCACACCGTAGATCACGTCGGCAACGGTCATCGTCCGTTTTCGGTGAGTGATCATGATGAACTGGGTCGTCTTGGCAAATTCGGCCAACATCGAGGTGTATCGTTCAATATTGGCGTCATCGAGTGCCGCATCAACTTCGTCAAGAACACAGAACGGGCTGGGATTGCTCTTGAAGATTGCCATGACCAATGCGACGGCCGTGAGTGTTTTTTCGCCCCCGGAGAGCAACGAGAGGCTACGGAGTTCTTTGCCGGGTGGTCGTGCCACGATGTCGATGGCGCAATCCAGCACGTCGTTGGGGTCTTCGAGGATGATGTCACTTTCGCCTCCACCGAAGAGAAGACGAAACATTTCCTTGAAGTGTGCCTGGATGGTCGTGAATGATTCGTGGAAGAGTCGCTGACTTTCCGCATCAATCCGGCGTACGATTTCCTCGAGAGTCGCCTTCGCCTCGGCCAGGTCTCGCCGTTGGTTCTCGAGGTGGTCGAACCGTTCTTCGAGTTCCTCGAGATCATCCAGTGCGTCGGTGTTGACGCTGCCCATGAGTTGCAGCTTACGTCTCAGTCGAGACACTTTCGCCTCGAGCTCGTCTCGGACCTCCTCAAACGTTGTGTCCGGCGGCGTTTCGAAATCTCCGTTGTCATTCTCAGCAGCCTCAGGGTCCGGTCCTTCGGCGTCCGCAGTTGCCCCGGTGGCAATCAGTGTTTCTGCGTGATCTGCATGAATGCCCTGGTCGGATTCCAGCACCAGGTCATCCTCGTTCGATTCGGATGACTCACCTTCAGGCTGTTCGTCTTCCAGTTCGAGGTCGGGCGTTTCGGTGTCTCTGAGTTCTTCGAGGTGAAGTTGAAAAGCGGAAGCATCCGATTGGGCCAGGTCATCCAGGCCGATCTGGTATTCGTCCTGTAGTCGCGTTTCCATCGCCTTGAATTCGACTCGGATTTCCCTCGCCTTGAGTTCCTCGTCGTGCTGTTGTTGCCGGAGTTGGCCGATCTTTTCCAGCAGTTGGTTGTCCTCGGCCGCCTGCCGGGTTCGTGTTTGTTTCAGTTGGCTGCGTTCGGTCGACAGCAGGTCGATTTCCCGGCCGTGACGTTCGTCGATGAGTGCGAGGTCGGCAAGTTGGCTGCCGTCATTGAGGATCTGGAGATTGATGGACTGGTGCTGGTCGGCGAGTTGCTGGAGTCGGCGTTGTGCTTCTTCGAGTTCCTCGCCGTGCCGTCGGATGTCATCGGCAATCCGGGTGCAGGTGTCCTGGAGGTTGCTACGGCGTTCTTCCTGGCGGGTGACTTCGAGCCGCACCTGGTCGAGAGTCTCTTCACAGGTGGATCGTTGTTCGCGGAGTTGCTCCTGGTCGTCCTGGATGGCGGTGGCCTGGGCGGCGAGTTCCTGCTGGCGGTTGGCGGAAGTCTGTTGTTCCTGCTGGGCGGTGTCGAGTTCCTGTCGGCTGGTGCGTTGCGTTTCTTTGATACGTTGAAATTCGGCGACGAGGGCGTTGTGCTGATCGTTGGCGGCTTCGAGTTCGCGGTGTCCATCGCGCGCGTTGGCTTCCAGTTCGGACACGCTGTCGGCGGCTTCCTCTCGTCGTGACGTGGCGGCGGTGAGATCGCACTCGGAGGAGACGAGCGATTCGTCTAGGTTTCCGAGTTGGTTCTGGTCGGTCTCGATTCGGGCCTCGAGGTCGTCGAGTTCGGTGTGGAGTCGTCTGAGTTCGCTCCGGCGCGAGAGTGGTGAGGCATCGGTGGCGACGGGACCGGCCAGCAGTGTCCCGTCGGACTCGAGCAATTCTCCCTGCAGCGTGACAAACCGCGATCCCTGTCCCGGGCCACGGGAGAGTCGCAGGGCATCGGCGAGCGTGTTGACGATCCAGGTGTCCCGCAGCAGATGATCGATCAACCACTGGTTTCCGTCGACGGCTCCGATCCCGTCAGCGACAGGACCGACGACCCCGGGTTGTTCGGCGAGGTCTCGAGACGGGGTGGAGTGTTGTGAGTGCGTGGCATCGGCGGCGAGGAATCCGACACGGTCGGTCAGGCGACTGGTGTGTTCGATCAGGTAGTCGCCCAGGGGGGCGAGTTGTTCGATGACGATCCACTGGGCGGATTCTCCCAGTGCCACGTCGATCAGGGGGGCCCGCTCGAGGTCGACTTCGATCAGGTCCGAGACGCTGCCCTGGATCAGGTTCCAGGGCGACTGATTGGAGGTGCGCGCCCGTTCAAGGATTTCCCGCACTCCCAGCCCGATGCCTTCCTGCCGGCGTTCGAGTTCCTCGAGCACACCGATTCGCGCCTGGTGAGCACTGCGTTGCTCTCGTGCCGCGGAGAGCAACTTGACGGCCTCGTCCTGCTGGGCCAGCAACTGGTCACGTGCCTGCCTGGCGCGTGCCACGTTGGCCTCGATTGCTTCGAGTTCCCGTTTCGCTTCGCTCACCCGGGATTGCCGCAGCTCGTACTCGCGTTGGCAGGTCTCCCGCGTTCCGGCGAGTTCCTCGAGCTTCTCACCGGTCTCGGCCTGTTCGATGTCGAGGGTGCCCAGGCGGCTCTCCAGCGCCGCGACTTTTTCGTGACAGGCGGCCACGATGCGGGCCTGCTCGAGCTCGGTGCGACGGATTGTTTCGAGTCGACCACGATCCAGCTCGATCTGCCGGTTGACGGTTTCCAGGTCCGCGGCAGCCGAGTCGCGTTGATCGGTGGCCGTGCTGAACTGCCGATCGAATTCCTCGAGTTCCTGCTCGGCCTCCTGGTTCAGCCGTCGCGTGTCCCCGAGTCGTTGGACCAGTCTTTGAGTGACCCGGGTCAGCTCCAGTCGATCGGCGTCGAGTTCCTCGCTCCGACGCCGCTGGTGTCCGACGGTTGCCTGGAGTCCGGCGATTGACTCGCGGTTGACGCTGCGATGACTCTCGAGTTCACGGACACGGTCGTCCAGTGAGCTGGTGTTCTTGTCGAATTCCGAGAGCACTCGTTCGGAGTCGCGTTTGTCGTTTTCTAGCTCGGCGATGCGGGTGGCAAATTCCTCGACGGTGGTTTCGAGTCGGGCGAGTTGTTGCGAGTGTGATCGGTAGTCATCGGCTGCCAACCCGATCCACCACGCCTTGAGCTGCTCGGAGATCTCCCGGTAACTCGCCGCTTTCTCTGCCTGATTCCTGGTCGAATTGAGTTGAGCCTCGACCTCGTCAACGATGTCGGTCAACCGGAGCAGGTTTTGTCCGACTCGATCGAGTTTCCGGAGTGCCTCGATCCGGCGGGCCTTGTAGCGACTGATTCCCGCTGCCTCTTCAAACACGGCCCGGCGGGTGCTGGGATTGGCTTGCAGGATGGCCCCGACGCGGCCCTGTTCGATGATGCTGTAGGCAGAACTCCCGGTGCCCAGGAACAGGTTGCGGATGTCCCTCAGGCGGCTGGTTTCACCGTTGATCAGGTATTCGCTGTCGCCGTTCTGCCAGATCCTGCGGCCGATCTGAACCTCCGTGGCTTCGATCGGCAGCAGCCGGCTCTCGTTGTTGAATGTCAGAGTGGCTTCGGCGAAGCCGGCTGGTTTTCGGCCCGATGCCCCGTTGAAGATGACATCGGTCATCTCCTTGCCGCGCATGCTCTTGGCACTCTGGTCGCCGAGAATCCACTTGATTGCATCGACGACGTTGCTCTTGCCGCTGCCATTGGGTCCGACGATCCCGGTGATAGCGGGATTGAAGTCGAACCGTGTGCGGTCGACGAAGCTCTTGAAGCCAAAGAGATCGAGAGACTGGAGCATCCAGGGAGCCGCTAACGGAAGAGCTTCTCCAGGAACGAGAATCGCGATCCCGAGCTGTCCTGAGAGCTGGCTTGGGGATCGGTTGACGAGGTGTCTGCTGGGTCGGGTTTCGCGAGACGACGATCCACCAGGCTGGCTCCACCGGCCCCCGTGGCCGACACGGCGTCGTCATCTTGCCCCGCCCCGGCCTGGTCCGGTTCGTCTTCGGACGAGGCATCCGATTTGGCGTCCTGCACGGATGTGGGGAAGAGGTTGGGGGGAGCGTCGGCCGGACTGGTGGTCGAATTGGCTTCACGGAAATAGAGTCGTCCGGTCCGTGGAACCGCATCGATGGCGATCTGTCCGGGCACGTTTTGTTGTCTCTGGGCCTGGACGAGCATCTGGACGATATCGGGGTAGGACGCTCCCAGTTTCACCGAGCCGCGAATCACGTCGGCAATCCGGGTCGAGACAACTTCCCGCCGCGGCGGTCGGCCGACCTGGTAACGGCTGATCGTGACCGTGGGTGCGCCGGGCTGGGCATTGATCCAGATGTGATTGCCGGCCTGCACTGCCAGTGGAGTCCGGAGTTCCTGGTCGTTGCCGAACAGCACGATCTCGGGCCGTTGCAATTGGGTCAGGTGGATCAGTGGTCGGCCCCCGGCTTCGATCTCGTGAAGTGTGAACAGGTCTCCGATTCGCTCGCCCCGGATAACCGGGTCGAGTCGATCACGAGTCCAGAGGGCCCGGAATGCTCCGTACTGCAGTTCGGCGCTTTGCTTGACGAGTCCTGCCTCGCGACAGTGTGGGCAGGACACCTCGATCGGGTTGCCGTGATGCTGACAGCCCTCGGTGTTGCAGACCTCCAGCGGTTTCAGCAGTTCGCGAAGCAACAGCTGGGACGGGGCGTCTTCCAGTGTGCTGAGAGCGGCCAGCGCATAAACACGGAATGCCCGCTGGTGCCTGGCTGCCTCGGCCAGTGTGGCGGCTCCGGAGTTGTCGTCGAGATAAGCCAGCGCGGTGGCTGCGTGGAAACGAACCTCGAGTTCACTGTGTTCCAAGGCGGTCTTGAGGAACGGTATCGCCTTGGTCCCGATCGCCTCCAGCGAAAGAGCCGCTTTTCGGGCCGTCTGGACCGATTCGAGTTGCCCGGAGAGCTGCTGCATTCGGACCTGCCTGGTCACGTCGTCCTCGCGGACCTTGATCTGGCGGATCACGCGCAGGAATCTCGGGAAGTTGTCACGGTACTTGGGATGTATCTTCAGCACGATCGTGCGGTCGGTCTTGGGGTTGGCCAACGGTTCACGGACCCCGTGGCGGTTGTACGCGTAGAACCGTTTGCCGATCCGGTCGGCAATACGTCTTGCCATGCGGACACTGCGGTACCGGTTCTTCAGGGCGACCACGAGGTCACGATCTTTCCGCGAGAGACCTCCACCGGGGACTCGGCCGCGGCGGAGAACGCCGGCGAGATCCTCGCTGTCGCCTTCCCCATGGGAGATCAGGACGTGGCCCTTGGCCCGGGCAAAAATGTGTCCGGCCAGTACGCCTTCGCCTGGCACGACGGCCCGCTCGGCAAGGTCGGTTTCCATCAACCAGCCCCCGTTGAGGCTGGTGGCCTCGCTGCCCGGCGGTAGCCTCACCTCGACATCGAATGGGTCACCCTTGCGGATCAACGGTGGCAGGTACGCTCGGACGATCACCAGGGCGGTTTTTGGTGACCTGAGCAGAGCCTTGGGGTCGGGAACACCGCGACGTTGCATGTCCTTGAGCAGCGACATGCGGAACGGCGAGGGTCGAGGGTCGCCGCCGGTCCCGTCCAGTCCCATGACGAGTCCGACTCCTTCCAGGGTGATCATGCCCAGCCCGCTGATGGAGATGTAGTCGCCGACAGAGGCCTCGGCAGCTGTGGACGTTGTGTTCTTCGAATCGGACGCCACGGTGGGGCTTTGAGATCGACTGGACCATCCCGGCCAGGTCAACGAGTCGGGCCAGCCGATTCCACGGCAACCGGTGATGGTCAGCAAACAAGCGGCCGAAACAATCAGCCAGCGGCTGGTGGTTTTGGCAACGACCCGCTTGCGGGGATGGCGGGAGAAGTGTGAGCACGTCATCCGTGAGGCTCCGTTGGCGCAAGACGCCGGGATCCCCAACGCGACGGGAGACGGACCCGGCCAGTCACAGGGTCCCATCGTGAAACGCCACGTCTGGGGGGTGTTTTGAGGAGTGGAGTGATGAGTGTGAAGTGAGAGAATCGACAGAAGCGGCGGAAAGATAGGATTCCACCTGCGACCGGTCAAGATGAGACCGATGTCACGGGGACCGTTGCGGTGGCGGGTGTCAGACTGCCCGCTTGGTGCGCCCGCCGGATTCTCGCTGTTGACGCTGCTCGGCCAACGCTTCGGCGGAGATCATCTGGACAACACTTTGAGCCAGGTAGTCCATTTCCATCACCAGCGCGTCGACCCGTCCCGAGAGGTACATGTACATGATCAGCGTGGGGATGGCGATCATCAGTCCGCAGGCGGTCGTCAGCAAGGCCAGTGAAATGCCCACCGCCAGTTGCTCGGTCTTGCCCATCGAGCCGGCCGTGGCGATGTCGTTGAACGCCTGGATCATGCCCAGCACGGTTCCCAGGAGCCCGAGCAACGGTGTGACTGTGGCGACACCGTTGAGCACACGGAGATGAACTCGCAATTCGCTGACCTGCCGTTCTCCGCCATCTATGATCGCCTGTTCGACCTCGACGCTCGACTTGCCCCACTTGCGGACACCGTGCGCGAAGACCGCCGCAATTGGGCTATCGCTTTGTTCGCACAGCTTCAGGGAACTGTTGCGATCGAGTTTGCCCTGGCGGATGTGCTCGAGAAATCGGTCGACGAATGGTTTGGGGATCACCCGGCTGCGTTTGAGCACCACCATGCGTTCGACGCTGTACCACAATGCGATGAGCGTGGCTCCGACAAAGGGAACCAGGAACAGCCAGCCCATCCAGCCGAGTTGCTTCATGATGCTGACTGGATCGGTCGGCATTCCGAGGGCGTCGGTTTTCTGGGCGCCCGTTGCTGGCGGGGTCTTGCTGGTTGGGGGAGGGCCGTCCTGGGCGGCCAGCACTCCACCGATGAGGATCACCAGAATGAGGGGCAGGATGGGCCTGGACATCTTCCACAGCACCGCCGTGATCACCCGGGGGCGGATTGCCGTTCCGGTCAGAGTTCGTCGGGTCGTCGAGGAACAATGGGTCATGAACTGGTGAGCCGACGGAGTCGTGGCAGACGGGTTTTGGCCTTGGAGGTGAAGGGGCTCTCGGGGTAGGTCTTGAGCAGAAGTTCGAGAGTTTTCACCGCTTCACCGAATTCCTTGAGCTGTTCCTGGCAGCCGGCGGCCTGGAACAGGGCAGCCGCCTGGATCTTGGGGTAGTTGTACAGGATCTGAACGGCCAGGAACTGTTTTTTGGCTTCGGCAAAGTTCTTTTGCAGAAGAAAAGTTTCGGCCATACGGAGGTGGCTGTTGGCGGCAGTCTGGGTCTTGCGGCCGGTGGGCGAAGCGATCACCCGCCCGAACGCGTCACGGGCACCGGCGAAGTCGGGGCGGGGTTTTTGCACAAGGCTGCGTCCGAGAATTTCGTCGGCCTTGTAAAGCACCTTGCCCCGGGGCCGGGTGCTTCGGAAATCGGCGACCGTGCGGGTCACGGCATCGTAATCCTTGAGCTGGATGTGGGCCTCGGCCAACAACACCCACGTTTCCTCGAACCATGTTGCCGTGGCGACACCGGTGTTGGTCCGTTGTTCGAGCACGGCGGTCAGTTCGGATTGTGCCGTTTTGTAGTCCTTCAGTTGCAGCGCGGCTTGTCCGAGTTGGAACCGAGTTTCCCAGCCGTGTCGGCTGTCTGGGAACCGGGTTCTCAGGGCCTTGCCGTGTTCACGGACCCGCTGCCATTGCTTATTTTCGGAGGCGATTCCGATGAGCCGGAACAGGGCGTCCTGCTGGATCTCCTTGTCGCCGTCTTTCGACCCGACGATTTGCAGGAAGGCATCGCGGGCCTGGGTGAGTCGTCCGGCGACCAGGTCGCTTTCTGCGAGGCTGAAACGGGCACTCGCGGCCATCTGGCTGTCGGGATGCTCGGTGATCAATTGCTTGAAGAGCGGGTCGGCCTTCTTGAAATCTCCCACGTCGGCGTGCATCCCGGCCCACTCGTAGAGCAGGATGTCACGGTCCTTGGCCTTGGGAAATTGCTTGAGGAGTGCCGCGTAGGCCGCATCGGCTTGTGAGGTTTTCTTGTCCAGTGCGAGCAATCTCGCGGACCGCCGTGCGGCCAAAAATGCGAAGGAACTCTTGGGATAGGCCCTGGCAGCCACCCGGTATGCCTCGGACGCTTTCTCGGTCGATCCGGACTTCTCGTGACTCTCCGCGGCCTTGTAGGCGGCCTCTGCAGCCAACTCGTCTTTTGGATGCAACGTGACGACCCGATTGAACAGGGCGGCCGCTTCCTCATATTTCTTCGATTCAAACAGGCTCCAGCCTCGTCCGGAGAGTCCCGCGGCGTGGAAAGGAGATTCAGGTCCCAGTGCGATCAGGCTGCCGAAGAGTTGCTCGGACCGTTTGTAGTTCTTCGTCGCGTAAGCCGCCTCGGCCATCCGGCGGACCGTCTGGGCGTAGATGGGCTTGTTGCGGAAGCCGTTGGCCAAACGGGTCAGCGCGAGGTCCGCGGCCGGTGCCCGGCCCTGGCGTTCCGACGACTCGGCCACAACCACCAGGGCATCGGCGGACAGGGGACCTTCGGGATGTTTCTTGAGGTACTTCGAGGCGGCGTCAGTCGCGAGCTTGTGTTGCTTGGCCGCGAGAAAACTCGAGGCGGCCAGCACCAGCGCGTCGTCGAATTCTCCGGGCTGGTCGGAGTTGTCGATGGAGGTGAGGAACGGCTTCAGAGATTCCAGAACCAGCCGGTCGTCACCCAGTTGGCTGGCGACCCGGGCCAGTTGGTACCGGGCCCGGTTGCGGATCTTCTCGGTCTGACCTTGTGCCATGGCGGACCGGAAGATTGTCACGGCCTCTTTCAGGTTGGCGTCCCCGCCCCGGGCCACTTTCAATCGACCGGCCTGGAGCCGATGCCGGGTGGCCAGTGCACTCTTGGGAAACTCGCGGCTGAACCTGTCGACCAGGGCCTGGATCTGCCCGAGTTGCTTTTGCCGGGCCGCGGGGTCGGTGACCGTCTCTGAGAAGAGCAGCAATGCCTCGGTGGCGTACAGCAGTCCCTGGTCGTTGGCTGGATGCTTGGGCCAGCGACGGACCACTGTCTGAAACCGTGTGGCGGCCTGGGTGTATTTCCGGGAACGGAATTCGGTGTCGGCCCACTGGAACTGGATGTCCCGGGCCAGGTCAGGTGCCGGTTTGCCGTCCTCGGCCTGGCGGAAGGCCGCGATTGCGTCCTGGGGCTTGTCCAGTGCCTTGAGACTGACTCCTCGCCAGTAATCCGCCACGGCGGCCTGGCCTGGATCCAGGCGTGCCGTCTGGAAACGGATGACAGCCTCGCTGTACTGGCCCAGTTGAAACCTCGCGTATCCGGAATTGAGTTTGGCCGAGAGTGCTTCGGGGCTCTTGGGAAACTCCCGGGCCAGTCGGTCCCAGGCCGTGGCCGCCTCGGCAAACCTCTTGGCATCGAACTCGAGAGATCCCAGTCGCGAGAGGGCCTTGTCGGCGTGTCCGGAGACCTTGGCGTCGGCCAGCCGGCCGTACAGGCGTCGGGCCTCATCGCCCTTGTCGTCCTGCTCACAGCAGACGGCCAGTCCGAAGAGCACCTCGTTGACCAGGCGTCCCTTGGGGAACTCGGCCAGCGACCCGCGATAGATTGTCTGGGCCTGGGCGTATTTTTTCTGTTGGAGCAGTGCATCGCCGAGATAGAACTGGGCCCAGTCGCGGAGTTTGTGTTTGGGGGCAGCCTTGAGGTAGGTCTGCAGGCTGGTCGACGCGTTGGCCCATTCGCCCAGCAGGTAACCGCATTCGCCGATCCGGAACAGGGCGTCGGAGTGATTGGGGTCCTTGGGATGGTTGGCGACGAATGTCCGAAACTCGGTACGGGCGTCGGTGTACTTCTTGAGTTGGGTCAGCGAGACGCCAAGTAGCAGCCGTGCCGAGGCGGCCTGGGGGCCGCGAGGGCGGGACTTGAGGAAGGCTTTCAGGTGCTCGGCCGCCAGCGACCACCGCTTTTGCTTGTAATGGCCCACTCCCAGGCGATAGTCGTCGCTGGTGGTGGCTGGAGCCGCCTGGGCGGAAAGATCTGGCGGCGTGGTTGCGGTGGTGAGCAGCACCAGGGCGAGCGGCCACCGGATTGCCGTTCGGGAGAGGAGGTAACGCATGACCGGATCGCTTGGCGAGTCAACTCTCGAACACCGCCGTCGTTCCGGGAGTGGCCCTTCGTCTCCGCGTCACGTCCCACGGCTCGTGTGTGGCCCTATGGTAGCCGTCTTGCGGCGAACCCATCAAGCACAAGCCCGGCGAGGGCGTCTGCCTTGCCGGGCTTGCTGGGACGTCAGTGGTCGGTCCTGGAATCGCGATCAACGCGGGGTGGGAGGACCGGCACAGCGAATCAGGTGGTCGTGATCAAGGTAGACCACGTCCTTGGTCGCGTCGACGTTGGTGAATGGCACCGGCCAGTGCGATCGGATCGTCTTGTCGTAGTACACCGTGGCCTTGTAGTGGCAGTGGTGCAGCTTGGCCGGGCCGACCATCGGGTAGAACCGGCAGGGGTCGACACGATCCACGATCAGTTCGACGACGATCTTCACGTTGTTCCGAGTCGTCTCGGCGAGGAACGCATAACCACCGGATGCCTTGTCGGGCAAAGACCTCATTACCTCGTCTTCGGACGGAGGATCGAGACAGTACAGTGGCGCGTGTTCACCCTCGATCGGGTCCAGCACGGGCACCTTGTCGTACCGTTCTTCCTCGTGGTACGTGTCTTCGATCATCTCACTGAAGTAGGGACTCACCGGGATCAGGGGCGTGGTGACGAAGAACTTTGCTCCGTCCAGAGCCACGGCCACGACTCCGTTGAAGATCATGCAGCCACTGCTCGCCGAACTGGCAATCGCCAGGGTCAGGATCAGGGCCAGTCGTCTGTTACGTGTCATCTCAAGATTCCCTGCACGGGGTCCGCATGCTGGTTGGAAACCTGTTGGATCCAACCGGATCGTTCAAACCGAATTGTGTGCCCACCCCAGCGTCCGGAGGATTGCCTACCAGTTTTCCGGGTTGAGGAACCACCACCACCTGTCCGTCCGGGGACGGAAGTTGAGGCTCCAGTGTCCATCGTCCCACTCGAGTTGAGCCTGCCGCCAGCCCATCGGGATCTGGGGGTAGGGGTAGAATGGCCCGATGTACGGCCAGGCGCTGGCACTGTACTGTTCGGGATACGCCACCTGGGAGTAGTTGGGGTACGCGGCGTAGCTGGGCCACGCGTGGTTGGGCATGTTGGGCATGTTGTAGACCACGTTCGAGGCACGTCCACCGGGGTGGCCGTAGCTGGGTGGTCCGGGCATGCCTGGTCCTGCTCCCGGAGCAGCCGGTCCTGGTCCCGGTCCCGGTGCTGGTCCCGGTGCTGGTCCGGGCGGTTGGAAGGTTGCCTGTTGCAGTCCTGCCGGTCGGCGTCCCAGGGCCAACTGGTTTTCGACTTTTTTCACGCCGGGTACCGTTGCGGCGATCTGCTCGGCGTAAGCACGTTCCTGCAGTGAATTCACCGTGCCGGCCAGTTGCGCGGTTCCCTGTCGGAACCGGATCTCGATGTCGTAGCTGCTCAGCTTGGCCGCACCCAGTGCACGGGCAATTTGCTCGGCCATTTTCTGGTTGGCCAGCTTGTTGGCCGGCGTGGGCCTGGGATCGGGGGCGAATGCCACCGGCTTGATTGCCGGCTTCGGGGCCTTGGCCGGAACAACCTTCAACTGGTTGTCGACCGCCGCGACGCCGTTGACTCCGGTCACCACCTGGGTCACCGCAGCCTTTTGACCGGCGTCGGCAACCGACCCGGTCAACTCGGCCTTGCCGGCCTGGTAGCGGATACTGATGTTGTATCCACTCAGGCCAGCTGACCGCAGGGCCGAGGCAATCGACTCGGCCATTTTTGTGTTGTGGGCCTTCGTGTCCTGAGTTTTTGCGGGGGCTTCCGCCTTGTCCGCACCTCCAAAGTACTTCAGGAACGATGGCAGTCCTGCCGAACTCGTGCCGGGCGTGGCCGCCAGTAGGGCTGCCAGCAGTGCCCATGTCTGAAACCGTCGCATGAACCAACTCTCCTCAGTTGCGTACGAACCGCGTACGAGAAACCCCGCGCATTGGCACGGATGCTGATTCTTTTGATCGGATCAGTTGCTCCGGTTGGTTAAACTTTTCTGGTTATTTCATTTCAGGGTTTTCAGAAGTTTTCCGTTTTGCCGCGTTAAACCCCAGTTACATGATGGCCGCGGAAACGGCATTGGAGAGGTGAACCAGCCGCCAGGGCGCGCGGGAACGGATGGCGCTGGTCAACAGGATGCAGAACGCGTCGCGGTCCCGATCCATCCAGCACATGGTTCCGGTTGCCCCGGTGTGTCCAAAAACGGTTGGTCCGAGCGAATCGCCCCAACTGGCAGACGTGCCACGATGATTCAGTTTCCAGCCCAGTCCCCACGGGCGACTGGCAGCCAGTTGAGGTGAGATTCCTGGCATCGTTGCCAGCCGGTTTTCGGTCATCGAGCGAACTGTTGCCGGCGCCAGGATCCGCGTGCCTCGAACTTCTCCGTCTCCGAGCATCATCTGGCAGATGACGGCGAGATCTTCGGGCGAGGCAAAGGCACCTCCCCAGGGGGCTCCAAATTCCTGCCAGTAACGACTGTTCCACCCGAAATCGGATCCGATCTGGTACTCGGGGACTTCGACCCGCACCAGGCGTTTTCGGTCCAGCCCGCGGCTGCCGAGAGCGATGTCCTCGAGTTCCAGTGGCTCGAACAATTCCCGACGCAAGACTTCCCGGATGGGCCGCCCGGCGATTTTTTGCACCAGTTCGGCGGTGACGAGCGTTCCCATGCTCTGGTACTTGCGGTCGGTGCCAGGGGCGAATACCGGGGGTGACGCGATGGCACCGGCGATGAAGGTCTTCAGTGGTGCATGCTGTTTTCGCAATTCGGCATTGTTGGGCAGCATGTCGGGCATGCCGGAGGTGTGGGTGAAGAGGTGTTCGACGAGGGTCTCTTCCTTGTGATGAGCAGCGAAGTCCGGGATGTAGCGGGCGACCTGATCGGAGAGATTCAACTGGCCGCGCTCGACCTGCTGCATGCCGGCCAGGTAAGTGATTGGCTTGGAGATCGAAGCGAGAAGGAACAGGCCGTCTTCCCTGATCGGTTCGGCGTTTGGCTCGGGGCCTTGCCGTCCAAAGAACCGCGGAGGAATCACCCGACCATGCCGGCCAACGAGGATTGCTCCGCCGGGGACTGGAGCCTGAGGACCGGTGGTCCATTTCCTCAGCAACCGGTACGCGGTTTCCAGTCTCTCGCCATCGATTCCGATTTCTTTCGGCTTGGCGTACTTGAGATGTCCCATGAGTTCTCCATCGCGTTGGGGGGCGGTGAGAGTAGTCCGATCCAAACGGAGATGATATCCTAGGAAGCACCTGATCGCCCGGGTGACCACAGGGGTTGGCGGCTGTCGGCAGGTGTTTTTGCCGTGTGGAGACCGAAGCTGATGGCCAAGAAGAAGACCACCAAGACGGCCACCAAGAAGACGGCCACCAAGAAGACGGCCACCAAGAAGAAGGCCGTCAAGAAGAAGGCCGTCAAGCGGAAGAAGAAGGTGTCCGAGCCGACTCGTTATCGCCTGATCTGGGGCGTGTACAGCAGTAGCATGCGGGAAGAAGCTCGTTTCGACTACGACCAGCGGGAGGATGCCGACAAGAAGGCCGAGCAGTTGAAGTCCAAGGGCAAGAAGATCTACTGGGTCCAGCCGATCAAGGAGCCGATCGTTCTTGGCGAAGACGACGAGTAGTTCTTAAAGAGAAACAGCCGGGCAGGGTGCCCGGCTGGAGTTCGTGTCGTCACGCGGGTCGGCGCTACTTCTGAGTCAAACGCGCTCGCCGTGCTGCCCGCCGCCGTGCTCGACGGGCGGTGTCGCTGGGCTTCTCGTAGTATTCGCGACGCCGCATTTCTTTCTTGATGCCGGCGTGCTCCACCAGCTTGCGGAACCGTTTCACCGCGTCCTGGATCTTTTCGTTATCGCGAAGCCGCAGTTTGACCACGGGTCGTCTCCCGTCTGATTCGTATCCGTTTTGGGGGGAAGAACTACCGTAGCAGAACTTCCAACGGTGGCCAACCGAAAGCGGTCGAAACCCGAGTGATCCTCAGTCTGTCACTCGATTTCGCGGGGTTCCACGATGCCCAGTCCGGCCAACTTGTCGTGGCATTCGTCCCGCTCACGGCAACGGGTCAGGTCTTTCCAACTGGGGTCCTGGGCGGCCTGGAACATCTCCAGGGCCAATGGCGGTGGCTGGTTAGCCTCCTGAGCGTGAGCCATCAGACGTGCCAACACGCCCTTGTCCAGACGTGTCAGGAACATGCCATCGACACGGTAGTCCTGGAAGGCTTCCCAGACGATTGGGAACAGCGGTTGTACGATCTGTTCGCCGATGGTCGTCGCGTAATCACGTATTTCCTGTTGTGCGTGGCTGTCCATTCTCAGGGCCAGAAAATGCAACAGGTTGTGCAGGTCGACCTTCCAGTACGCCTCGGTGTAGGTCGACAGCGGCAGGTCCTTGCGAGCTTGTTCGCGGGCGACCCCGGCGTCGATTCGTTCCTGGTAGATGCGTTTCGAGTGATCCTGGAGTTCTTGTTCTGTCTCGCTGAGTTGTTGACCCAGTTCGGTGGAGAGCAGGTCACCACTTCCCTGTCGGTTGCTCTGGGCCTGGCTTCTCCAGGCATCAGGTGGAGTCGTCTGCGAGGCATCGATGGCGATCGAATACCGGGTGCTGTACTCGTTGACGTTGGCGGTGCGGTGACGGATCCACTGCCGCCAGCAGTCCATCGGCACTCTCACCAGCAGTTTGATCTCGGCCATCTCAAATGGAGTGGTGTGCCGGTGCCTGAGCAGGTATCGAATCAGCGTGCGGTCGTCGGAAACCTTTCGCGTTCCGGCCCCGTAGCTGACCCGGGCGGCCTGGACGACTGATCCGTCGTCGCCCATCACGTCGACCAGGCACACGAAACCATCGTCCAGGACATCGAACTTCTGCCAACGCAGTTGTTCGATCATTCCCGAGCGGTCCTCGGTGGTTGACTCGGCAGGCTCGTTAGTCATCCCGGTCGATTCCTCCCTGATCTCCGATGTTGGCAAACCGACTGCCATCCGGACACCGGCAACGCTGGCGGATTGTCGTGGACAACCGGTGAGTTTTCCAGTCCACGGTGACAACTTGCGCCCCGGTTTGCGTTTCCTCTGAGTGCTGATTAGTCTCTGACCACGCTGGCCGACAGGCCTGTTGGCCGCTACCGAAACTCAAAAAGGACATTCCACACGATGGCTGACGTGCAGATCCAGATGAAAGAGAACGGTCCATTCCTGGTCAGTGGCCCTGTTGAATTGACTGATGCCAACGGGGACACATTCGATCTGGGCGGCAAGGAGACCTTCGCTCTGTGTCGCTGTGGGGCCTCGGCCAATCGACCGTTTTGTGACGGCAAACATCGTGATTGCGGCTTCGAGTCGGCCGAGACGGCTTCGGGAGCCTGACCCCTCCCTGTCGCGGCGTGTGGATTTCACCGGGATCGAGGTGACATGATGACGCGAGGCACTTGGTGGCTGGTTCGAACCGGCCGAACACCGTGGTGGGTGGCCTGGGTCGTGCTGGTGGTTGCAGGGATTGCCGCGTCGGTCACCAACGCCCAGGCTCCTCCCACCGATGTTGCGGCCCGTCTGGAGTCTGGTCGCAGATCCCTGGTTGCAAAGATCGAGCTGCTCAAGCGGGACGAGTCGATCCGGCGGAGGCTGGTGGCCGATGTCGAGGTGTTCGCCAAGGCGGTTGACTGGGCCATACGGCACAACGAGTTTTACGCGCCCCGGTCGGGGAAGGGGGCGTCGGCGTGGATTGGTTACGCCGAGGCAGCATTGGCCACCGGGGAACGGCGTGCCGACGAACTGGCTGCCGGGAAGCCGTCCTGGGTGTTGCAGCCAGGCAGCACGATCCGGGGTTACTACTCGAAGATCGATGGTTCGGTGCAACCCTATGCCGTCTCGTTGCCACCGGGAATCAATCCCCGCTCTGGCACTCGTCATCGTCTGCACCTGAAACTCCATGGTCGTGGTGGCACGCTCAATGAACTCCGGTTCATTGCCCAGCACGAGGGCAAGGCGTTGTCCAAGGGCCAGGGGTTTGTGCAACTGGATGTCTTTGGTCGCACCAACAACGCGTACCGGTACGCGGGCGAGACTGACGTTTTCGAAGCGTTGGCCGACCTGGAACGTCGTGTACGCATCGACAACCGGCGAATCACGCTCTGGGGGTTCTCGATGGGTGGTGCCGGTGCCTGGCACCTGGGCTTGCATCATCCCAGTCGCTGGTCCTCGGTCGGACCCGGTGCCGGGTTTGTCGACTTTTACAAGTACCAGAATCAGACCGAGCAACGTCCGGCTCACCAGCACAAGTCGCTTTCGATCTATGACGTCGTCCCGTACGCGCTGAATGCTCACAACGTTCCCGTGTGCACTTATGGCGGAGAAATCGACAAGCAGTTGTTGGCGAGCACCACGATGGTGGATCGTGCCAAGCGGTTGGGCGTACCGATCAAGCTGTTGATTGGCCCCAAGACGGGCCATCGGTTTCATCCGGAATCGTTCAAGGAATTCATGGCCTTTCATGACAAGCACGCTCGGACGGGACGTCGCCCCTACCCCGGGCGTACCGATATCCGGTTTGTCACCTGGACGGTCAAGTACAACGTGTGCGAGTGGTTGACGGTCGAAGAGATGGAGAAGCTGTACCAGCCGGCAGTGGTGCAGGCGACCCGGGCTGCCGACGGGACGTTGAAACTGAGAACGCGCAACGTCAGCGCCTTGCAGGTGGCACGCGATGTCGCTGACCGGATCGAGATCGACGGGGTCAAGCACCGGCTGGCGACAGCCGCTGACGGGTTGTTGCCGGGCGTCTTCTATCAGAAGAATGGCAAGGACTGGAACGTCCTGGGCTACGACGATTCGCGGAACTTCCAGAAAAATGTCGGGCTCAACAAACGTCGCGACTTGCAGGGGCCGATTGACGATGCCTTCATGCAGCCGTTTGTTTGTGTCCGCGGTACCGGAACTCCCTGGTCGACGGCCCAGGCCGATTGGGCCAGTTGGACACTGCAGCGGTTCGCCGGCGAATTCGACAAGTGGTTGCGGGGTCGCATTCGTGTGGTGGCCGACACCGCGGTTGACGAGGAGATGATCGCCAACAACAACCTGGTGCTGTTCGGCGATCCCGGATCGAACTCGGTGATGGCGCGGGTGATCGAAAGGTTGCCGGTCGAGTGGTCCAGGAAGGCCATTCGGGTCGCGGGGACCAGTTACGACCCCGGTTCGCATGGTCTCTCGATGATCTATCCCAATCCGTTGAACCCCCGCCGCTACGTTGTCATCAACTCGGGACACACCTTCCACGAAGCGGATTTCAAGAACTCCAATTCGTGGCTGTTTCCTCGCCTGGGAGATATCGCCGTCCAGGCCATTTCGAGGAAAGCGACGGGGGAATATGACGAGTCGATCAAGTGGGCGGGATTCTTCAATTCGGCGTGGCGGTTGGATCCACCATCGCCGGTCGAGAACAAGTCCAAGGGCAAGGCGGGAGAGTAGATGGCCGTTTCTGGCGTTTGCGTGGACGCTGAATTGCTGACGCGGTTTGCGTCGTCCTTGTTCCAGGCCGCGGGGGTTCCCGAAGACGAGGCCGACCTCGTCTCGACCAGCCTGGTCGGTTCGAATCTTCGCGGCCACGATTCGCACGGTGTGGTTCGGATTCCCCGTTACCTGCCGTTGCTGGAGACCGGTGAACTGGTGGCCGGCGCCGGGTTGTCGGTTCTCTCGGAAACCGCCGCGATGTTGTGTGCCGATGCCGCGTTCGGTTTCGGCATGGTGCAGATGACACGGCTGATCGACCGGCTGGATGACAAGGTCGACCAGTTGGGCGTGGCGTGTGGGACGCTGGTTCGCTGTGGGCATGTCGGTCGGGTCGGGGAATGGGCCGAATTGGTGGCGTCGCGGGGGCGGGCGGCGCTGGTGACGGTCAACGACAATGGCGTGCTGAAATGCGTGGCGCCGCCGGGTGGAACCGAACCGACCGTCAGTACCAACCCGATTGCGATCGGGGTTCCCACGGGTGATCGACCGCTGGTCGTTGATATCTCGACCAGTGTCGTGGCCAACGGCAAGGTGCTGGTGCAGCAGGTGGCCGGTGAGGCGTGTCCGGAGGGGTGGTTGCTGGATGCCCGGGGCGAGCCAACAACCGATCCCGCGGTCCGTTTTACCGATCCCCGTGGAACGATCCTCCCGATGGGAGGGTACAAGGGATTCGGCCTGTCCCTGTTGCTGGATATTCTCGTGGGCGGCCTTTCCGGCGGCAGTTGTCCGCCGGCTTCCGAGGGGGCTCCGGGAACCAACAATGTGCTCGTGGTGGTCTGGGATCCAGAGCGGTTTGCCGGGTCGGGGCATTTCCTGGGCGAGGCCGACAAGTTGATCCAGTTTGTTCGAGGTGTGAACCGGGTGCCGGGTGTCGAATCGATTCGCTTGGCCGGGGATCGCAGCAATCGGATGATGGCGGAACGCCTGGCCGGGGGAGTGCCCCTGGATTCCGGGACGTGGGACTCGCTGTGCCAGACCGCATCCGATCTTGGCGTCGTTCCGCCTACCACTCAAACCCCAGCATGATGCTCGAGAGCCCGCTGCCGATTCCCAGCCAGGCGACCCGGTCGCCGGTGTCCAGGTGGCCGGCCTCCGCACCCAGTGCGGCGGCAATCGGTAAGGCCGTCGCACCCGTGTTGCCCAGGAATTCCACTGTCGAGTAATCGATGGCCGGATCGAGTCCCAGCCGTTGGTAGAGCAGGTTGCGGTGGGCTTTGCCGACCTGGTGGGTGAAGGCCTTGTTGACGTCGCTGTTGTCCCAGCCCAGGACCTTGCGAGTCCCTTCCCATGTCGTGGCGGCCAGTTCGATTCCCGCATGCAACAGGGCTTCGGAATCGGTTTCCATCCTGGGTCGCAGGTCACCGTGATGTTCGGCCGAAACATCTCCGGCACACAGCTGGTGGGCGGAGGTGTCGGAGCGGACGACACCCCCGAGCAGGCGGTGGCCGGTCCTGGAGAGCCGCCGGTCGCAGAGCACGATCGCTGCGGAGCCGGAGCCGATCGTGAGTGACGCGAAAGCGGACTTGATCGTTTGCCTGGTCAGGTCGTCGTCCTGGATCAGCGAGTCGATCGTGCCTTCGACCAGGCCCCGTCCGATCTCGGTTCCGACCACGACCCCGGCAGTGGCCTGGCCCAGTTCGATCATGTTGGCCAGCAACAGGCATCCGTTGAGCAGTCCGAGACAGGCGTTGGAGACGTCCAGGATCAACGCGTCAGCCGGCAGACCGGTGACCGCGTGCACACCGCTGGCGGTTGCTGGTTCCAACTGGTCTCGGCAGACCGACCCATGGACCAGCACGCCAAATTGGGAGGGGTTGATTTGGCTGGCCACGATCGCATCCCGGGCCGTTTGGGAACTGATGTCGCCGGGTCGCGTGCCGGGAGGAAAAAACCGTCGCTCGCGAATGCCGGTCATCAGTTCGAGCCGACCCTCGGGGAGGTCGAGTCGACCGTAGACGTCGGCGAGTCGATCCTCGATGGCCTGGGAGGTCACCACTTCGTCGGGCAGCCGACAGCACAGGGCCTCGACGCAGACGTGCTGAAACCGCATGGGCGGGGCTGATCGGTGACTGGGTGGGGGAGGGGAAGTCGAACTAGGAGAGGTTGGTCGAGGGCTGACTCGCCAGATCCTCTCGCAACTGCTGTTCCAGTGTTTCGATCGCCTCGAGCTGATCCGATCGCTGGTCATCCGGCAATCGACTTTCGCCCAACGAGAGCTTGACCGAACTGCGGACGAACTGCAGGCCGCGGAGCAACAGGTCACGTTGTGTCGTCGTGAGTTCCACCTGGGTCAATTCGTTCATGGCACTGCACCGACTTGTCATGTTGAAATTATTCCGCTGTCCTCGTGTCTGTTGTCGACCCGGAGTAGTCATCGGCTTCGGGGCCGATGCCGTATGCCGGATGATAGCGATTACATCGAATCTTCGGCTCGGAGATTTCCCGCTTCAAAGGCGTTGGCCATGGCCTGGGGCACCTCGGCTTCAGCCAACACAACCTCGGCGCGGTTTTCCACCGTTTTCGCCTTCATTTCCTGTTCCTGGGCCACCGCCTGGGCCCGACGTTCCTCGGCCTTGGCACGGGCGACTCTCATGTCGGCCTCGGCCTGGTCCGCCTGCAGCCTCGCGCCAACGTTCTCACCGACGTCAATGTCGGCGATGTCAATCGAGACGATCTCGAAAGCCGTCTGGGAGTCGAGTCCCTTTTCGAGGACGGTGCGGGCAATCAGCATGGGTTGCTCGAGAACCCGTTCGTGCGAGTCGGATGATCCGATCGCGCTGACGATTCCTTCGCCCACGCGGGCAATCACTGTTTCCTCGGTGGCTCCGCCGACCAGTTGCGAGAGGTTGGTGCGGACGGTGACCCGTGCTCGTGCCTTCAACTGGATGCCGTTCTTGGCAACGCCATCGAGAGTGGTGCGACCATGCCGGGAAGGATCAGGGCAGTCGATCACCTTGGGATCGACACTGGTGCGAACCGCGTCGAGCACGTCGCGACCGGCCAGGTCGATTGCGGCCGCCGTGTCCCAATTGAGTCCCAGTCGGGCCCGAGTGGCTGCGATCAACGCCTGGACCACTCGCAGGATGTTGCCACCTGCCAGGTAATGGGCCTCGAGGTTGTTGGTCTCCACGTCTGTCAGGTTGGCCTGCACCGCCATGATCCGGGCCTCCACAACCACCTGGGGATTGATCTTCATCAATCGCATCAGGACCAGCTTCAGTGGCGAGATCTTCGCGCTGCTGGTCATCGAGCGGATCCACGTCGGAAACAATGGCAAGAGCAGCCACAGGAAGACGAGGAAAAACAACCCGAAGAAGGCACCCACGACGAGCAGAAAGATTTCACCTGGATTCATGTTCTCAGTTTCCTTCCACGATTGATCCGCAATCCGTTGCCGGAGATGCCATCTGCGTCGTCGCCACCATTCTAGGTGTCATTGGCCGGTGTGCAAGCAGCGAATACTCTCTGACGTGGCGGGACTTGCGTGGTCGTCGCGAGTTCGTATGCTCGGAATCCGAACTCGACTCGGCCGGAACAGGCTGACCAGACGTGACCCTCGGGAGAAATCGATGAGCGCCGAAGCCAGGATCGTTGAATTGGGACTTGAACTGCCCACACCTCCGTCCCCGGGTGGGACCTACATGCCGGTCGTGCAGATTGGCGACACCTGCTATGTCTCCGGACACGGGCCGGTCCAGGTGGATGGCACGATGATCACCGGAAAGGTGGGCCAGGAGATGGGCGAGGAGGAGGCCAATGCGGCGGCGCGGGTCACGGGCCTGGCCATCCTGGCAACGCTACGGGCCCACCTGGGCAGCCTCGATCGTGTCACCCGCTTCGTCAAGGTGCTGGGGATGGTCAATTGCACTCCCGACTTTGGCACCCAGCCGAAGGTCATCAACGGTTTCAGTGACCTGATGGTTGAGGTTTTCGGAGAGAACGGGCGGGCGGCTCGCAGCGCGGTGGGAATGGGGGCCTTGCCTGGAAACATTCCTGTCGAGGTTGAGGCGATCGTCCAGGTCAGCGACTGATCTTCCCTCGCAGGGACCTGAGGGTTACAAGGTCGTCGGAGGCGGACGTGTCGTCTGCCCTCGAGGACTCTGGCTCATGGCTTGTGCGGACGTGGTTGTTGTTGGAGGCGGTGTTGCCGGTCTCTGGGTTCTCGATGAACTCGTCCGGGCCGGCCACGAGGCCGTGCTGCTGGAAAGTTCGCGGTTGGGTTGTGCCCAGACTGTCGCGGCCCAGGGAATCATTCACGGCGGCCTGAAATATTCGCTCGGGGGCACCGCCACCGGTTCGGCACTGGGAATCCAGCAGATGCCGGAGGTCTGGACCGAGTGCCTGGCTGGTCGCCGCGAACCAGATCTGCGCCAGGTCGCGGTCCGCAGCCGGTCCTGCCTGTTGTGGCGAGGTCGCTCGCTGGGATCCCGGCTCGGATTTCTTGGTGCACGTCTCGGGCTGGAAGTCACCCCGCGACCTCTCGAAGACGACGATCGTCCCGCCGTCCTGGCTGACCATCATGGCACGGTGGCGGTGATGGATGAACCGGTCATCGACCCGGTCAGCCTGCTGGAGTCTCTTGCCAGCCGGCACCGGCATCGGTTGTTCCTCTATGACCCTGGACACGCCAGTTGGCAACTGGATGGTCCCGGGCGGGTCACGAGCCTGAGTATCAGGCACCCGTGGGACAGTTTGCCAGGATCCAGGTTGCAGCTGGTTCCCCGGGGCGTCGTGTTGACCGCCGGGGCCGGCAATGCCAGGCTCCGCGAGCAACTGGGACTGCCAGCCGGGGCAATGCAGAGGCGGCCCCTGCACATGGTGATGGTGCGGGGTGAACCCCCGCACTTGCCCAAACTCTGCGGGCACCAGGTGGACCGGGCACACACTCGCATGACGATCACCTCGGACGTCGATTCGCGTGGCCGGACCGTCTGGCAACTCGGTGGCCAGGTGGCCGAGGACGGCGTGGAGATGACCCGGCGGGAATTGGCCTCCCATGCCGCTGCGGAACTGGCCGCTGTCCTGCCAGCCCTGGATTTTTCCGGACTCGAGATCAACACGTATCGCGTGGACCGGGCCGAGGCGACGACCGAGGGCGGCCGTCGTCCGGAGACCCAGGGTGTGCGGGTTGATGGAAACACGCTGACTGCGTTTCCCACCAAGCTGGCGCTGGCACCGGCACTCGCCCTGGAGGTCGCCGCCGCAATCGCTCAACTTGCGCCTCGAGATCCCGACCGTGTGTCGACCGACATCCAGTCGGTCGAGTGGCCCCGCCCGGAAGTGGCTCGTCCTCCCTGGGAGTCGGCCATCGACTGGTTGCCATTGGCCAGCGTGTCGGCCGCGCGCCGGGCCGCCTGAGCACGCCGTTGGCCACGAGATCAGACCATGAACATCCGCCCGCTGGGACGCACCGGCCTGGAGGTTTCCCCGCTGGGGTTCGGAGCGTTCAAGATCGGTCGCAACCAGGGGATCAAGTACCAGCACGGTTACGAGTTGCCCACCGACTCGGAGGTCGAGGAACTGATGGCCGAGGTCCTCGGTTTGGGCATTCGCTATATCGATACTGCTCCTGCATACGGCGTCAGCGAAGAACGCCTTGGCCGCGTCCTGGATGACAACGAGTCGCGTCTGGTGATCTCGACCAAGGTGGGTGAGACCTACCAGGACGGCGTGTCCCGGTACGATTTTTCTCCCGAGGCGACCCGGGCGAGCGTCGAACGGAGTGCCCGGAGACTTGGCCGAGACGTTCTCGACGTGGTGTTTGTTCACTCCGATGGCAACGACCTGGTGATCCAGGAGTCCAGCGGAGTGGTCGAGACGTTGCTGTCTCTGAAGGCCGAGGGCCGGGTGCGTGCCATCGGATTCTCGGGCAAGACGGTCGCGGGGGCCCGGAGGTCACTGGAATGGGCCGACGTGATCATGTTCGAATTCCATGCTGAGGACCAGTCGCACGAGCCGGTGATCCGGGAGGCACATCGACTGGGGATTGGGGTCGTGGTCAAGAAAGGCCTGGCCTCCGGCCATCTCCCGGCCGCCGAGGCGATTCGTTTCGTGGTGGGGCATCCTGCGGTCGATACGCTGATTGTCGGAAGCCTGAACGCTGACCACCTGGCCGAGAACGTGGCGGTGGTCACGTCACTGGATGGGTGAACGTCGGGACGGTCCCGGCCTGTCCGGCACCGATCTCCTCGCCAGTGTTTTCGACCGGCTTTGGTCAACCGGCGGCATTCGCGTCCAAAACCAGCAAACGATCCGCCAGGGCCACCTCGGTCCCGGCCAATCCCATTGAACAGAACAGGGTGATCTGTTGGGGATCGGTCCGCCCAGGGGCATCGCCGGAGATCACGTTGCCGAGCGAGACAATCCGGTCGATGTGTGGAGTTCCGGCGACCAGGAAACGGTCTCCGTAGTCGGCCAACTGGGCGGGCGCATCGGTCACGAGCACGTCGGCCGACTCGAAAAGTTCTCTTGGCAGTTCGCAGCTGTCCTGGAATTTCGGACCGACGTTTTGCACGTGTGTCCCCGGTGATATCCAGTCGGTCTCGAGCACCGGTGTGTCACTGATGGTTGAGCAGATCACCACGTCGGCTTCTGCCACCGCGTCTTTTGCCGAGGTCGCCGGCTGGATTTCGACACCGGTTGTCATCGACATCTCGCGGCAGAACGCTTCACATCGTGATGCGTTCCGGCTGTGGGCCCGGATTGTCTCGAAGGACCGTACCTCGCAGGCGGCTTGCAACTGGGTGCGGGCCTGTTTGCCGGTTCCCACCAGTGCCAGTGTCACGGCGTCTTCACGCGCCAATGCGTTGATGGCCACTCCGCCGATGGCGCCGGTTCTCAGCGGTCCCAGTCCGCTTCCAGCCACCAGCCCCAAAAGGGCCCCGTTGTCGGAATCGAAGACGGCCACCAGCTCGTCCCGCATCCCGCTGCCAAAGTGGGCCGAGTCGTAGACCCGGAAACCGATCCGTCCCCCCGTTTCGTCACTGTAGGCGCCGGTGGTGAAGATCAACTGGCCCCATTCCAGTGGCGAGGCCAGGCGGGCCGGAGCCGACAGGTGACCGGCAGCGTGGCGACCGAATGCCTCGGTCATCACCTCGACGGATTCTCGCATCGTGATCAGGTTCTTCACGTCCGTGTCGCCGAGTACTCGCACCGCCATCGACCTGCTCCCCGCCATCAGTCCCAATTGCTACACTCACCTGGGAAGATTCTAAGCCCCGTGTGTTTTCGTCTGCCAGTTCGAGTGATGTGTCATGAGATTTCTGCTGACCAATGATGACGGAATTGGGGCTCCTGGACTTGAATTGTTGGCGGAGGTCGCCGCCGAATTCGGCGAGGTCGTGGTGCTGGCGCCCGACGGTCCGCTGTCCGGATGCAGTCACCGGGTGACGGTCGAGAAGCCGTTGACGATCACCACGCATGGCCGCGATCGTTTTTCGATCAACGGCACGCCGGCCGACTGCGTGCGGATCGGGCTGGTCGAACAGCAGCAGGAGATCGACTGGGTCCTGTCCGGGGTCAATGCCGGGGCCAATCTCGGGGTGGATGTCTACATGTCCGGCACGGTGGGAGCGACGCGCGAGGCTGGACTTTTTCACGTCCCGGCGATCGCCCTGTCGCTGTTCATCCACCACTATGGTCCCTTCGACTGGTCGACGGTGGCCCCGATGCTCCGCAGTACGATCGAGACGTTGATCGCGCGGCGACCGGCTGATGGAGGCTATTTCAACGTCAATTTCCCCGACCCCAGGGATGTCACCGAATCGGCCCGGCTTGTCGAATGCTCACTGGACCCGCACCCGCTGCCGGTGGCCTATCATCCGGCCGGCCAGGGTGTGCTCTACGAGATCGACTATTACAACCGGCCTCGTGATACCGGGACCGATGTGGATGTCTGTTTTGGCGGTGACATCAGCCTCACCGAGGTGATTCCGGTCTGCGCCGCGCACGCGAAGCCGGACTCGGGATGGCGGTCCAACTCCGGCGGGAACCAGGAACGCGAAGACTGAGCCGGGGGGCTACTTCTTCGGCTTGGGATCGACTCGCACGCCGACCTTCTTCAACGCGGTGATCTGTCCACCCTTGGCGGCATCCGAGAGCGGGTTGCCCGAGACATAGAGGTTCCAGTACGGAGCAAACCGCCGGTCGCCCTTGGCGTCCTTCTGGGCCATGGTGACCAGCGGGCCCAGGTCAGTCACCTTGTTGCCTTCCAGGAACGTGTACCGCAGTTCGGTCATGTTCGCCAGGGCTCCGACGTCCTTGACCTGGTTGTTTCGCAGGGCGAGGTTGGCCACCCATTTGAGCCCCCTCAACGGTCCGAGATCGGCGACCTTGTTGTTGTCCAGGTAGAGGCTCGAGAGTTTTTCGAGTCCCTTCAGTGGTGCGACCGAGACGACCTTGTTGTTGCTGAGATAAACAGCCGACAGTTTCTTGAGTCCGGCGAGTCCGTCGAGTTTCTCGACCCGGTTGTTCTCCAACTGCAGGTACTGCAGTTTCTCGAGTTTGGCCAACGGTGTCACGTCGGCGATCTTGTTGTTCGAGAGGTCCAGGGATTGCACGTTCTTCAGGCCGGCCAGCGGTTTCAGGTCGGTGATCGCGTTCTTCGAGAGATTGATCAGGGCCAGGTTGGGGCACTTCTCCAGTCCGGACAGGTTGGTGATCTCCTTGCCTGGCGCCTCGAGGAAGAAGATCGTCTTGAGATCGGCTTCCTGGATGGGATCCGTCTTGGCCTGCTTCTTTTTCAGGATGGCCTTGATGACCGCCTCGAGCTTCGCATCAGTGAAGATTTTCTTTGCCGCCGGGGCCTTCTTGTCGGCTTTCTTCTTGTCGGCTTTTTTGTCCTGGGCAGTGGCCGGTCCACCGAGAAGGGTGAGCAGGACGGTGGCGAGGGCAAGGAGGCTGGTCAGTCGGCGCATGATCGTGGTCCCCGGAGTGACTCTTTGAGGAGTGGTTTTGGAGAGAACGTGCTGAAACGTTTTCATCAGTGTAATCGGGTACGCGAGTCGTGGACAAGCGACGCGGGGTCGCGGTCAATTGCCTTTGTGGACAAGCAACGCCTGGAAGCCCCCGTCGGCCGGTTTTCCCGGAACGTGTTCGTGCCGTTGGACCTGCTCGAAATCGGGCCGGTTGTCGAGAAATCGTGACACCACCTGGTCATTTTCAACCGGCTCGACACTGCAGGTCGAATAGACCAGTCGGCCACCGGATGTCACTGTTTCTGCCGCCTGTTCCAGCAGCCGTGACTGCAGCCGCGCGAGCCGTGTCGGCTCGTTGGCTTCGAGCCGCCACCGGGCCTCGGGGCGTTTCCCCAGGACCCCGGTGTTCGAGCAGGGCACATCGACCAGCACCGCGTCGAACGGGCCCGATGGCAGGTCCTCGCCCGACTCGTCCACCAGGACCGGTTCGATGATCGAGAGTCCCAGTCGGTTTGCTGCCGGCGCAATTCGCTCGAGTCGTTCGGGGTGCGAGTCGACGGCCACCACCTGTCCGCGGTTTTCCATCAGTTCGGCCAGGTGAGTCGACTTGGTTCCGGGCGCGGCACAGAGGTCGAGCACTCGTTGGCCGGGAACCGGTGCCAGCAGTCGGGCTGCCGAGGTGGCCGACGGGTCCTGCACGGTGAAGTGCCCGTCGTTGAAACCGGGGAGGCTAGGAACGTGGGCCGTGCCCGCCAGCCGGACCATGCAGCCGTCCTCCTCGAGAGTGGCACTGATGCCGGCGGACTCCAGGGCGGCGATCACCGTGTCCCCGTCGGTTCGCAGCCGGTTGACTCGCAACCAGGTTGCCGCCGGAGTGTTGAACCACATTGACATCCGGAGCATCTGGTCGAAATCCATTCGGTTCGACCAGTTTTCGACCAGCCATTGCGGCAGGCTGCCCGCAGCGGCGACATAACCCGAGGGGTCCGTCGATGGGTTGGGCAACAGAGGTCGGGCCAGTTTCAGGAAGTGTTCCGGTGCGAGGGGAATGGCATCGGCCGCGGCCACCGCGACGAACTGGTTCTCCAGGTCCCGTTGTACCGATCTCAAAACACCATTGGTGAAACCTGTCCACCGGGCGTTGTTCAACCACTTGGTCAATTCGACCGTTTCGTGAATCGAGGCGTGTTGTGAATCGGTTGAATGGAACAGCAACTGGTAGGTGCCCAGTTGCAGCAGTGTCCACAGGGCGGGTTCGACCTGTTCGGGAGGACGCTTCATCCGCGGTTTCAGAACGGCGTTGAGCGTGGCCTGGCGGCGAATGACTCCATAGGTCAACTCGCTGGCCAACCCGCGGTCCGCGGCGCTGAGTTCGTTGTTGCGGCTGAAGACCGATTCGAGCAGTGGTGCGGCGAACTGGCCCGTGTCACGCCATTGTTCGAGGACCGTGAAGGCGATCTGTCGTGCTGTTCGTACCGGTGGCGTCATCGAGAAACTCCGCAGAGTCGGGCCAGGTCTTCAAAGAACCCGGGATATGTCTTGGTTGTGCAGTCGGGGTCGATGATGACGACACCCGGAGAAACCAGGCCGGCCACCGCGAAACTCATGGCCATCCGGTGGTCGTCGTAGGTCTGGATCTCGGCCGGCACCATTGGTCCGGGATGAACCGTCAGGCCGTCGTCGTGTTCCTCGACATGAAGTCCCAGTCTCGCGAGTTCGGTCACGGTCGCGGAAATCCGGTCGGTTTCCTTGATCCGGGCGTGCGCGATTCCACGGATGCGGGTCGGCCCCTCGGCGAAGGCGGCGACGATCGCCAGTGTCTGCGCCGTGTCACTGATGGCGTTCATGTCGACATCAATCCCGACCAACTCGCCTCCCTCGACCTGCAGCCCGCCGGGAGTCTCTCGAACCGAGCACCCCATCTGCGCGAGGCAGTCGGCAAAGGCGACGTCTCCTTGCAGGGCCTCGCGGCCGAGTCCTTCGACGGTGACCTGGCCGCCGGTCACGGCCGCCGCGGCCAGGAAGTAGCTGGCTGCCGTCGCGTCGGGTTCGATGTCGAGCGTGATGGCGTCGTAGCCGGTTGTGGGAATCGAGAATGTGCCGGCGGGATCTTCTGTCACGGCGGCTCCGAATCGCGACATCAACGCGAGTGTCATGTCGATGTAGGGGCGCGAGACCAGCGTGCCGTCTATGGAAATTGTGACGGGTTCGGCCGCACACGGAGCGGTCATCAGCAGGGCGGTGAGATACTGGCTGGAACTGTTGCCCGAGATCCTGGCTTGCCCGCCACCCAGGCCGCTGGCAACCACCGTGACCGGGGGACATCCGGTCTCTTCCGGGCACGAGGCATCGACCCCGAGTTCTTGAAGCGCCGTCACCAGGTCGGCAATGGGACGCTGTCTCATCCGCGGATTGCCGTCGAGCGTGAATTTGCCGTGGGCGAGGCTGGTCAGTGCCGTGAGAAACCGGATGCTGGTGCCACTGTTTTCCAGGTTCAACGTGGCCGATGTGGCCGGGATCGTGCCGTTGCCCCCCACGATGTGTGTCTCGCCGATTGCCTGGTCCGCGCTGGTTTCAAATCCCAGTGTGGCGAGTGATTCCAGCATCACTCGTGTGTCGACACTGTCCAGCATTCCCGTCAACCGGGTCGTGCCGCGTGCCAGGGCCGCCAGCACCAGCGCGCGGTTGGTCAGGCTCTTGGAGCCCGGCGGGCGGATCGATCCGCTGATCGGTCCGGTCACCGGTTGAATGGGCAGGGGAGGAGAGACCATCGACGGGCTTGCCGCGGCAAACGGCAGTTTCCAGAATCGTTACTTGGTGTGGCCCACGGTGGTGGGCCGATCGCGGTCGGGGAATCAAGTATGGTCGGGCGGTCCTCAGGCGGGAAGNGTAGNGGACGGGCGAGTCGCAATCGTCCCGGAGACTGGATCTGGGGGCGTCGTGTCGTGATCGAGACGTTGCGGGGGGGTCGGTGGCCGATCCGGGATGTCTGGCTCTCGGAGCGTGTCGAGGCGGGAGTGGCCGAGGAGGTGCGGCGATTGGCCGACAACCTGGGCGTTGGTGTTCAGCAGGCCGACTCCGGGTCGATCCGGGCGCGTTGTCACACCGATCAGCACCAGGGCCTGTTGGCCCGGGTGGGCGAGTATCCCTTCGGATCCCTGGAGGAGATGCTCGAGGACGCCGGTTCTCTGCCACTGTGGCTGTTGCTGGACGCCGTGCAGGATCCACACAACCTCGGTGCCATCTTGCGTTCGGCCGAGATCCTGGGTGTCGACGGGGTGGTGGTTTCCGGGGACCACGCGGCGATCAACGGGCACGTGGCTCGCAGTTCAGCCGGCGCGGTCAACCATGTCCGCATCGCGCGGGCGGAGAACCTGGTGGGTCTGGTCATGCGGTTGCGTCGAGATGGCGTTGCCGTGNTGGCGGCCACGGCCGAGGAATCGGTGGCGGCCCGGGCCTGCGACCTGTCCGGACCAGTGGCGCTGGTGGTGGGCAACGAGGGTGACGGGGTGGCCGCGGACGTGCTGGACGTGTGCGATGGACGGATTGGGATTGAGCAGTCTGGCCGGATCGAGTCGCTCAACGCGGCCGTGGCCGCCGCAGTTTTGCTCTACGAGGTCGACCGCCAGAGACGGGATGCGGAGGACGGGNCAGGATGCTCGANCTGAAAAANCCTCACAGCGTNCTGGCTGCACTGGCCACCCGGGCTCGCGATGTCCTCGAGATTCGTCTTGGCGATCACTCGCCGCACGGGGCCTGGCAGGATGTTGTGGATTCGGCNCGGAGCNTGGGTGTCCCGGTGCGGACCGGTCGCATGCCCGGCGGCTCCTCGAAACGCCGGGCTGCCAGTGGTGACAAGGGGGGGCAGGGGCGGCGAACGCCGCTGGCTGTGGCGGCCGTCCGCGATCGGTCGGATGTTGGGATTGACGAGTTGTTCTCGTCGGCCGGTGGGGACGAACACGGGGTGTGGCTGGCCCTGGATCGCCTGCAGGATCCTCACAATATCGGCGCGATTTTTCGTACGGCGGCGTTCTACGGGGTCCGTGGCGTGTTGCTGACCACCAACCAGTCGGCACCGCTGTCCCAGACCGCCTACGATGTCGCCTCCGGTGGTCTTGAACATGTTCGCTTCACCCGGGTCGGCAACCTGGCCCGGGCACTTCGGCAGGCCCGCGACGCCGGCTTGTGGGTGATGGGGACCAGTGAACGTGGCGAGGACAACCTGTCGGACAACACGTTGGACCGGGACTGGCTGGTGGTGATCGGCAGCGAGGAGCGGGGTCTGAGGCGGTTGACCCTGGAACACTGTGACGTTGTCTGCCAGATGTCGCCTCGCGGCGGGATCACCTCGCTCAACGCCTCGGTTGCGGCGGCGGTGGCGTTGACGNTGCTGAGCCGTTCCTAGGCTAGGCTCCTAGGCAAACAATTCGCGNACCACNCGNACCTNGTCGGTCCCGGTCAATCGCTCGCGGAAACCGTGCCGATCGAAGTANAGATCCTCGTGGTGCATGCCCAGGGCNTANAGCATCGTGGCGTGCCAGTCGGCAACGCTCACCCGCTTGTCGACCGCCTTGTAACCGATCTCGTCTGTGGTCCCGTAGACGGTTCCTCCGCGGACGCCGGCTCCCGCCATCCAGATCGAAAATCCTGCGGGGCCATGATCCCGGCCGGCTTTCTTGGGGTCGGTGCCCGGCCGGATTTGTGCGATCGGCAACCGTCCGAATTCGCCGCCCCACACCACCAGCACGTCGTCGAGCAAACCGCGTTCGNCCAGGTCATCCAGCAGGGCGGCGACCGGCTGGTCGGTGTGCTGGCAGGCGCCGACCAGGCTGCTGCCGATGTTGCTGTGGTTGTCCCACATCTGTCCGCGGGTGTAAATCTGCACCAGGCGGACTCCTCGCTCGACCAGTCGCCTGGCCATCAGGCANCGCCGGGCGTAGTTGTCGGTNNNCTTGTNNCCGATGCCGTANNNNTNNTGGGTGNCCTGGGTNTCCTGGCCGANGTCNANNGCGTCNGAGGCGGTCATCTGCATCCGCGCGGCCAGTTCGTAGCTGGAGATCCTGGCATCGAGTCGCAACTGGCCGGGGCGCTGCGTCTTGTGAATTCGATCGAGCCGGGCCAGGAGCCGACGGCTGGCCTCGACAACCGGCTGGGGACGCTGTCGAGATTTTTCCGGNGTGAGGTTGAGGATCGGNGANCCGGTCGGCCTCATCCGGGTTCCCTGGTAGACGGGNGGCAGGTAGCCCGANTGCCAGTTCTGGATCTCGTTGACCGGCAGCCGTGACTGGGGATCGTCGAGNACAACGTAGGCGGGCAGGTTCTGGTTTTCCGTGCCCAGGCCGTAGGCCACCCACGAACCGAATGACGGCAGGCCGGGCAGCAGCTTGCCCGACTGGATCTTGTAGAGTGCCGGTTCGTGGTTGGGATGGGTGTTGTACATCGAACGGACGACGGCGATGCGGTCGACGTGTTGTGCGGTGTGCGGCAGCAACTCGCTGACCCAGGTTCCACTTTGTCCGTGCTGGGCGAATTTCCAGGGACTGCGCATCAGTCCGCCGGCGGCCTCGGGACTGGACACGTCGGCTGCCAGGTCCCTGAAGACCGATTGGCCGTGGTGTTTGGTGAGAGTTGGCTTGGGGTCGAAGAGATCGACCTGGCTGGGTCCGCCCTGCATGAACAACTGGATGATCGCCTTGGCCCGGGGCCGGACATGCGGTTGCTTGGGCGTGAGGTCGTACAACCTGGGCGGTGACGGTGCCTGGGCATCGGCGGCCAGCAGGCCCGACCCGCCATAAAGTTCGCGGCCAAACAGGTACGCCAGGGCCGTGCCGTGAAGCCCGTCGGCAGCACTGCGGAAGAAATCGCGTCGGGCGATGGAACTGGTCATGTCAAACTCACCGGTGGGAGGAGCGGTGTGTGTGGGTGATTGTCAGTCGATAAACAGGAANCCCGCCGAGTTGATCAGCGTGTGGCAATAGGTTGCCAGGGCTCGCTGGGCAGGTGGCTGGGGAGGTGTCTTGCCCGTTTCACCGGGCTTCTGCTGCCACAGGCGAGTCAATTCCTCGAGAGCCGCCAGCCCAACTTCGCGTTCGGTGTCGTTGGGCATGCGGTTGAGTGCCAACTGGTAGCTCCGCTCGATTTGCTTGTATGGCGCGGTGCCCGCGTCGCGGGTCACCCGTTTGGCGAACGCATCGGCGAGAGTTCGGATCATGGCATCGTTGAACAGGTGCAACGCCTGGCTGGCGACGGTCGAATCGGGACGCTCGACACAGTTGGGGATCATCTGCGGCAGGTCAAAGGTCTCGAGGATCGTCGGCATGTGCTTGCGGCGATGACGGATATAAATCGAACGTCGCCAACCCTCCCCGGCCTCTCGCGAGGTCACCAACCCGTCGGGCCGGACATCCACGGGGTCGGGTGGTCCGAAAGGGGAATCGTCCAGTCGACCGGCGACGGCCAGGATGCTGTCGCGGACCACCTCGGCATCCATTCGCTTCAACGGCATCCGCCACAGCAAACGGTTCTCGGGATCGACCGCCTCGGCTGCCGGACGAATCGCCGAGACCTGCTGGTAGGCCGCGGAGTTCATCATCACGCGGTGCAACTGCTTGATGCTCCATTTTTCTTCGATCAGCGTGCGGGCCAGCCAGTCCAGCAATTCTGGATGAGACGGCCGGGTCCCGGTGTTGCCAAAATTCGAGAGCGTCTCGACCAGGCCGCGCCCGAAGTGGTGGAACCAGATCCGGTTGACCATGACGCGGGCCGTCAACGGGTGATCGGGATCGACGAGCCAGCGGGCCAGCGCCAGCCGGCGACCCGTCGAGTGGGCTCCCGGCCACGGCGGCTTGGCGGCGAACGGGGTCTTGCCGTCGGTCAGCACGCTGGGGACGCCCGGACCGACCCGGTGCCCGGGCTTGTTGTACTGGCCACGTCGGAACAGCCACGTGGGGGAGGGGTCGCCCCGGTCCCACAAGGCCCGGATCCGGGGCTCGACAGGCATCTCGGCTGTCAGTTCCTTGACGCGGTTGTTCGTGACGGTGGTGAGTTTCTTGAACGAGGCGTCTTGTTTTTTGAGTGCCGCGACGGTCACGATGAGCTGTTTTTCGAACTTGCCGGACAGGTACTTCTGGACCGCATCACGTTGTTTCTTGGGGGTGGCCAGCATCTTGCGGAGGTCCTGTCGGAGGACTTCCGGCAGGGTGCCAAGTTGCTTCTCGGTGTGTTGTTTCTGCAAGGCGACCTGGCGGTCGGCCAGTGTCTTCTTTGCGGCGGCGATTTGTTTCTCGATCGCCGCACGAGCCACCCGGTGCTGCTGTTGTTCAGCGGCGGTCAGGTGTGGCAAGACGCGACCGGCCGCCTTGCTCTTGGTCTGGCCGGGGACAAATGAGGGCTTGAGCCAGTCGTAGACGTCGTAGGCGCCCTGGAAGACTGCGACGAGCCGGTAGTAGTCCCGCTGGGGAATCGGGTCGTACTTGTGGCTGTGACACTGGGCACATTTGACCGTCAGGCCCAGGACGGCCGAACCGAGCACATCGATCTCGTCGATGACCACTTCGAACCGTTCGACCACCGTGTTGACAATGTCGCTGCCGGTGCCATCGGGAGCCTGTCTCAGGAACCCGGTGGCCACCAGGTTGTCCTGCAACTGGGGGCTGATCGTCTTGGCGGTCGTGAAGTCGGCGAGTTCGTCACCGGCTATCTGTTCCAGCAGGAAGCGGTCGTAGGGCTTGTCGTTGTTGAAAGCGCGGATCACGTAGTCGCGGTATCGCCACGAATGGGGGCGGATCGGGTCGGCCGAGCGTTTGCCTTCCGAATCGGCATAGCCGGCCAAGTCGAGCCAGTACCGTCCCCAGCGTTCACCGTAGTGCCTGCTGGCCAGGAAGCGATCGACCATCCGGGCGTAGGCACGGGGTTGCTTGTCTCCCAGGAAGGCCTCGACGTCTTTCCACGTTGGGGGCAGTCCAGTCAGATCGAAAGCCACGCGTCGAATCAGTGTCTGGCGATCGGCTTTCCTGGAGTACCCCAGGGACTTCTTGTCGAGCCGCTTCAAGAGAAACGCATCGACCGGGTTGACGATCCGGTTGGCCGGCTTGTTGGTCATCACCTGCGGCACCATTGGCTTGCGCGGCGGTTGGAACGCCCAGAAGTCACGGTCCTTGTCACTGACCAGTGGATCATCGGTCGTGGTGGCGACGTCGGGGGTCACATCGACGTGAGCCGCTCCGGCTGAGATCCATCGACGGATCGTCTCGAATTCGCCCGCTTCGACCGGCCGGATTCCGAAATCGACCAGCAATTTCGGGGGGGGCATGTCCCGGTCATGAATTCTCTTGATCAGCAAGCTCTTTTCGGGTTTGCCTGGCACGATGGCGGGGCCCGATTTGCCTCCCTTGAGCATGGCCTGTCGGGTCCTGAGGTCCAATCCGCCTTTTTGTTCGCGACCACCGTGGCAGACGACACAACGAGTGAAGAGGATGGGTAGCACGTCCTCCTGGGTCAGAACCGCCCCGGCGGAAAAGTCTCCGGCGCGGGTTTTCGCCCCGCTGCGAATCCATTCGGTGATCCGTGTGATCTCCGATTTGCTGGGTGGGTTCTTTCCATCCGGTGGCATCGTGCCCTCCGTCAGCACCTCGACCAGCAAGCTCTTGTCGGGCTGGCCAGGCACGACCACGGCACCCGATTCGCTTCCACGACGAATGCCCGCCAGGCTGCCCAGGTCCAGCTGCCCCTTTTTCTTTCCTCCGGCGTGACAGCGTCCACAACGGGCAACCAGCAACGGCAGAATGTCGGTTTCGTAGATCGCCGCACGGGGCGGCGCCGCACTGGCCTGGGAGGTGGGCAGCACCACTGCTGACAGGGCCATCATCGGGATGACGTGCCGAAGAAATCGCATGCAGCACCCGCGTAAGGAAAGGGATCCAGTGGACCGACCCTCAGACTAGCGGCCGCAGTCGATGTCGGTCAATTCGGACCAGCAACGGTCAGCGTTTCATCACCTTGGACAACTCGGCCTGGAACGTCCTGGCAAACTTCTGGTCGCCCGACAGGTGACGATTGGCCATTGCCAACTGTTTGCGTATGCGTTCGACGGCTTGCACCAGCGGCGTGATCACGCGATCGGTGATCTCCTGCGGGCTGAATTCCTCGAGTTCTTTGAATGTCTGGACATCCAGGAACTGGAAAATCTGTCGGGCACCGAAGTCGCCCTTGAACTCCATGTCGAGTTCGGCCGAGCCGGCGATGCGTGGCCGGCCCAGGCCCTTCTTCCGGACGGCGGTCTTTTTCTTGGCGACCGATTTGCTGGTCGCTGTCTTGACCGCCTTCCGGGCTGTTTTCTTGACCGTCTTCCTGGCTGTCTTCTTGACCGTCTTCTTGCGTGCCATGGGACGTGGTCAACGATTGAGGACGGGGTGAGAACTGTTCAGTTGGCGACGACCTGCAAGGCGTGACGAATTTCCTGCGCGGAGAGGAGTCCCCGAAGCCGATCGGCAAACCCGGGAGTCACTCGCCAGCGGCCCAGCACGTCGAACAACTCGTCGAGCCGTTCCTCCTCCAGGCACAGTTCACTCTTGAGTTGCCGTGCTTCAACTGGCGGCAGGTCTTCGAACTGGGAAATGACCAGGAAGTCGCCTTCGCAGTCCAGTGCCATGTGCAGTTGCTTCATCGCCTCGGCCAGGCCGTCATGAACACCGCGGATCAGTGTCTGGGGGCCCTGTTCGAGCAGGTCGGTGAACTCATCGGAATTGACCCGTGCCATGCGGGCTGCGGTTTCGCAGGCGGCGAAGATCACCGCCTCGTCGACGAGCGTTGCGACGTGGGTTTCCGAACAGACGTGTCGGTACCAGGTCTCGGAGAGCAGGTCGAGTTGGACCTGGGGCGGGACCGACTTCAGGAATGGCACCTGGGTCAGGAAGCCGAAGGTCTGCCAGGGGTCGTTGTCGAACTGCCTGGACAGAACGAGGCGTTCGAGCGTTTCGTGGAAACTGGCGCGGAACGCCGCGTAGGTCAGGTCGGTGCGCGGCAGGGGATCACTGCAGATAGTCAGCATGGTCAATGCATGCTCACACACGCGAGGTGACGTCTCAACAGTTTTCTCGTCACCTGGGTACCGGTTTTCCCTTGTTTCCCCTGGTGGGGCCACAGACGCGGCACAGACGGTACTATCCGATCAATCCGTGCCGGCTGTCTCCGGCATCGCGGGGCTACCCGCGGGAGGTCAATTCGCGGATCGGTGTGCCGTTGCGGAGCACGGGGACAGGGCGACCGGCGAAATCGGCCAGCGCCAGGTGATCCGCGTCCATTCCCAGGTGGTGGTAGATCGTGGCCAGGAAGTCGTCGCGACCGACAATCCGGTCCTTGGCGTCCTCGCCACGGCCGTCGGTTGATCCGATGACCTGGCCGGCAGGAATTCCGCCACCGGCGAAGAGGATCGAGGTGGCGCGTGGCCAGTGATCCCGTCCGGGTTGCACGGTCCCCTTGGGGGCACTGGCGACGCCCTTGCCGGAACTGGCCACGTGAGAAATCTTTGGTGTCCGGCCGAATTCCCCGGTCACCACGACCATCACCCGCTGGTCGAGTCCGCGTTCAAAGATGTCTTCAATCAGGGCAGCCACGGCCTGGTCATAGAATGGGCAGCGGTGCTTGAGCCCCTCGAAGACGTTGTGATTGACCGCGTGGTCGTCCCAGTTGCCCACGCGACCACACAGCGACCCGTTGAACGTGGTCGTGACCAGGTCGACTCCCGATTCGACCAGTCGCCGCGCCAACAGCGCCTGTTGCCCCCAGCGGTTCCGCCCGTACCGGTCTCGCGTGGCGACCGATTCCTGGTTGATGTCAAAGGCCCGCTTGGCGGCCGGGCCGGTCAACACGTCCAGGGCCTGTGTTTCGAATTCGTCCAGGGCCTTCATCTGTTGATACTGGTCGGCCTCGCGGCTGAGCCGGTCGAGGCTCTCACGGAGCCCGATCCGCTCTCGCATTCGCGACAGTTTTTTCTTGTCATCCAGCCCGATGTTGGGGACCTGGAAACTGCCACTGTTGGGGTCACCGGTGACGGCAAAGGGCTCGTAGGCCGGTCCCAGGTAGGCCGCGCCAGCGTAGGGAACCGGGTTGACACCAACATAGTTGGGCAGGCCACTGTGGGGTGCCTGTCTCATCCGGTGCGTGATGGAAAACAGGTCGGGGTGATCGGGTTTTTGCTTGAGAATTCGGACCGGGTGTCCCGTGAGCAGTTGCTGGGTGCCCTGCTGATGGCAAAACCCGGTGTGCACCATGGACCGAAGCAGGCTGAACTTTCCGGCCACCCGTGCGTGGTGGGGGAGCAGTTCACAGATCTCCATCCCGGGAACGTCAGTGGCGATGGGATCGTAGGGACCCCGGTAGGCCGATCCCGAGAGCGGCTTGGGGTCGTAGGTTTCCAGATGGCTGGCCCCGCCTTGCAGCCAGACCAGGATCACCGCCTTGCGGTCACCGGCGGACGATTGGTCGGCGGCGGCCCGCGAGGCGAGCAATGCCGGCAGACTCAGGCCGCCGAGGCTCATCCGCAACAACTCACGTCGTCTCAACGTCGGCCCCGGCGAAACGCTCGGTGGCGGGCAATTGAACTGGTCGGATATGGTGGTGGCTGGACGGATCATTACTGGTGTTGGGTACCATTGGGTTGCCGGGTGGGTCAAGCCCGTCGAGTGTACCGTCTCATCCCTGTTGACCGGCGTCGCAGTTGTGGAACCCCCCGTCGTCTTTGTAGTGTAGCAGTCTCTGAGTGCGGTTCTTTGTGATATCGGCACGAATTGGCGACCCGTTTCGAGAGTTTCGGACAGGATATGGCAAGTCCCGAGTCTCCAGGCGGTCACAAGAAGTTGGGGCAGTTGGCTGCGACGGCCATCTGCGGCAACGACATCACGTCCAGTTGCCTGTACGTCTCGGCGTTGGCCACGATGGCCGCCGCCTATCTCTCGCCATTCTCGCTGCTGATTGTTGCGGCGGTGCTGTTCCTGTTCCGCAAGATCTATGCCGAGGTCGTGGGCGCCCTGCCGCTCAACGGCGGCGCCTACAACGCGTTGCTGAATACCACCAGCAAGTCGCGCGCGTCGGTTGCCGCCTGCCTGACCCTGCTCTCCTACATGGCCACCGCTGTCATCTCGGCCATCGAGGCCGTGCACTACGTCGGGAACCTGTGGGACGGTTTGCCCGAGATCGCCGCCACGATCGGCCTGTTGGCGGTGTTCATGATTCTGACGATCGTGGGGATCACCGAGAGTGCCAAGGTGGCCATCGGGATTTTCATCACCCACCTGGTCACTCTCGGGCTCTTGATCGTCACCGGCGTCATCTGGCTGTCGTCACATGATGCGCACCTGGACGACAACTTTGATTTTCATGCTCCCATCCAGCGGCAGATGGTCGTTTCGGGCAAGATGGTCGATTCGGAGGCGACGACAACCAGCCAGAAGAACGCGGTTGTTGCGGGCATCGAGACAGAACTCTCCCGGGGCCGATTGCCAGATTCTCTCAAGACTTACCTCGAAGAGAAGGGGGTGGGCCTGGACGGCGATGAGGTGACCGCTGTCGACGGGGACGTTCACCGTTGGCGGATTGGCAGCAGTGGTCTCGAGGTGCTCGTTCAGCCCGAGGCAGCCGGTGACGGTGAAGGCAAGGAGGAGGAGCGGCAATTCGCGGTGTTGACCGAGACGACGCTGCTGGTGGGACTGTTCTTCGGGTTCTGCGCGGCGATGCTTGGCATCTCGGGGTTCGAGAGTTCGGCCAACTTTGTCGAGGAGCAGGAGCCGGGGGTCTTTCCCAAGACGTTGCGAAACATGTGGATCGCCGTTTCCATCCTCAACCCCAGCATGGCCTTTCTGACACTGGCGATCCTGCCCGTCGATGAGGTGGGATTCCACAAGGACCACCTGCTGTCGCACCTGGGGGACATGACCGCCGGTTCCTGGTTGAAGTACCTGATCTCCATCGACGCGGCACTGGTGCTCAGCGGGGCGGTGTTGACGAGCTATGTCGGGGTCACCGGGCTGGTGCATCGCATGACACTGGACCGGTGCCTTCCCCAGTACCTGTTGCGAAAGAACAAGAAGTTCGGGACGACCCACCGGATCATCGTCGCCTTCTTTGTCCTGGCTGTTTCGGTGTTACTGGTCACCAAGGGAGAACTCGAGGCCCTGGCCGGGGTGTACACGCTGTCGTTCCTGTCGGTGATGGTGCTGTTTTCCGTCGGCAACATGTTGCTGAAAATCCGTCGCCGACGCCTGCCTCGTCCGGATCGGGCACCCTGGGTGTTTGTGCTGGTCGCCACCACGGCGGTGACCGCCGCCCTGATCGGAATTGCCATCGATCAGCCCGAGTATTTCATGGTCTTCCTCTACTACTTCATTCCCGCCCTGGCCGTGGTGATGGTCATGTTGTGGCGGGTGGGGTTGCTCAAGACGGTGCTCGGCATCGTGCAGTACCACAGCAAGTGGGTGCTGCAGTTCTTCGGGGGCATTTCCACGGGAATCGAAAAGAAGATCGATCAGATCAATTCCCAGCAGGTGGTCTTCTTCACCCGCGGGGACATGGTCGACAACCTCAGGCGGGCCGTGGAGTATGTTCGTGACAATGAACAGACCAAGCGGATCAAGGTGGTGACGGTTGCCGAGGATGTCTCAAAGATCCCTGACAAGATCGAGCACGACCTGGAAGTTCTCGACGAGGCCTATCCCCACATCGATCTCGAGTTCGTCAAGATGGAAGGGACATTCAGTCCGGCGTTGATCGATCGACTCTCCGATGAATGGAAGATCCCCAAGAACCTGATGTTCATCGGTTCACACGGTGAGAAGTTCAAGTACGACCAGGCGACCCTGGGAGGCGTGCGGTTGATCATCTGAGTGGGGTTTTCAGCAATCTCCGTACATTGTCCCGGCACATGCCGATCCCGCGACGTACCAACACCAGTCGATCCCGCAGCTGTCCCGTGCCATGACCGATCGCTACTACGCCGCCTGTTGCCAGACCGATTTCCCCTGTCCGTCGGATCGGGATGAGATCGGCCAACGGACTCGTCGCATGTGTGCGATGGCCGAGCAGACGATTGTCGGTTACGAGCCGTTTCATGATGTCCGGTTGCTGGTGTTTCCCGAGTTTGCCCACGCCGCGCCGATCTACGACTCGGTGGAAATGCTCAGGAAACGCCTGGCCGTTGAAGTCCCCAATGAACACACCGATGCCTACCAGGCACTGGCTGCCAGGTACGGTTGCCTGATCCAGACCGGGTCGTTTATCGAGACCGATCCGGACTGGCCGGAGGTGCTGTTCAACACCACCTGCCTGGTCGGGGCCGACGGTGTGCTGTCGAAGTACCGCAAGGTCAATCCCTGGATTCCCTGGGAACTGCACGCCAGCCCCCACGACCTGGACGGTTATGCCGACGACCCCTTTCCGGTGGTCGACACGGAACTGGGAAAACTGGGCGTGGCGATCTGTTACGACTGGTTGTTTCCCGAGACGATCCGTCAGTTGGCCTTCCAGGGAGCCGAGGTCCTGATTCGTGTTTCGGCGTACATGGATCCCTGGGGGGCGACGCCGCCGATGGACTGGTGGACGTTGTTCAACCGGGCCCGCGCCGCCGAGAACACCGCCTTCGTTGTCGCCTGCAACCAGGGGGCCGCCTTCGAAAACTACCCGCCGTTCAGTTGGCCGGGGGGGAGCATGGTCGTCGATTTTGACGGGCGGATCCTGGCCCAGGCTGATGCGGGCCCGGGCGAGAAGGTCGTCGTGGCTCCGATTGACCTCGCGGCCTTGCGGGCGGAACGCCATCGCCGGATCGGTCACGACATGCGGAGCCATCTGCGGAGCGAAGTGCACGACTACCTGGGACAGCCCTGGTTGCCGCCAGCCGACGCGCATCCGCTGACCGGTGAGACGATCCGTCAGCGGATTGACCTGGCCCGCAAGCGATCGGGAATCGAGCCAGATTCCGCGACGGGAGAGAATCAATGACCGACGTCCGCTGGTCACGTTGCTGGTGTCTTGTGCCACTCCTGCTGCTGGTCCTGCTGGTCGGCTGTCCCGACGATTCGTCGACTCCAGGCAACGGCGGGGCCGGGACGACCCCCGGGGACAGTGGGCAGCCCGGGACACCGTTTCGCGTGACCGCTGAATTGGTGGCCGAGAACAACCGTGGTGCCGGGCTGATGGAGCAGTACAAGTACCAGGAGGCGATGAAGGTCTTCCAGAAGCTGGTCGATGATCATCCCGGCTGGTTGGATGCGAAGGCCAACCTGGCCATGGCGGTCCTCAACTTCACCCAGAAGGGAGCCTCGGCGGTCCCGATTCTCGAGGAAGTTGTCGCCGCCGACCCGGATCACGCCGTGGCGACCTATTGCCTGGGCCTGTCGCTGTTTCATGCCGCGAGAATTTCCCAGGCGCGGGTGCACTTCCAGCGGGCCGTGAAGCAGGATCCCCGTGATGCGCACTCGGCCTATTTTCTGGCCCGCTGCCTGGAAGAGGAACAGCCGGCCGAGGCGGTCATCTGGCATCAGAAGGCGTTGGAACTGGAACCGTATTTCCAGTCGGCTCATTACCGCTGCTTCGATCTCCTGAGGCAACTCGATGGACAGTTCGATGCGGCGATGCGGCACATGGACGAGTTCAAGCTGCTCAACGAACACCCGCTCTCGGTGGCCTTCGCATACAAGTACACGCTGATGGGGCCCAAGGCGATGGTGATTCGGGTGGGGCTGTCACCAGGCGACACCCGGCCGATCAAGTCTCCGGACGGTCCCTTGTTCGATCCACCGGTCGAGATTTCGGCGACCGATTCGATCAAGGTGCCTTCCGGAACGAGTGTGACCACGTGCGACATCAATGCCGACGGTCACCAGGACCTCTTCGTGGTTGCCAGCGATGGCAACCACGTGTTGCTGGGGTCTGACAAGGGACCGGGTGGATTCACTCGAGCCACCGACCATGCCCTGGCGAAGGTCCCCGGAGTGGTGGCACCGCTGTGGGGCGATTTCGACAACGACGGCCTGCTGGATGTGTACTTCTGCCGACGTGGAATCAACCAGTTGTGGCGGCAGTCGGAAGCGGGCAAGTGGGAAGACATCACGAAAGCATCCGGGGCGGGCGGGGTTGACGCAACGACCGTTGACGGCGTCTGGTTGGACCTGGACCACGACGCCGACTTGGACCTGTTGCTGGTCCACCGGGACAAGCCAGCGCAACTGCTCAACAACAATCGCGATGGCACGTTCGAGGACATCAGTGCCAAGGTCGGCGTGAGTCGTTCTGGAACCGCTTCGGCATCGGCCGTCGTGGCCGATTTCGACGGTGATCGCGATCTCGATATCCTGTTGCTGGGCCCGGACACGGCCGGCGACGGCAAACATCCCGGCAACGTGCTGCTGTACAACGACCGGGCGTGGCGGTACCACGCCGACAAGGTGTTGGGTGAGTTGGCCGGGTTGGCGGTAGCTGCGGCAGTGGTCGGCGACGTCAACGCCGATGGCCAGGTGGAACTCTATGTTGTCGAGTCGGGCTCGGTGATCCGATGGACCCGCAAGCCCGACGGAGCGTGGGACAAGTTGAAGCTGGCGCTGGGTGATGCCGAGGGTGTCATCGGTTCGGGGCCTCCCCGCATCGCGCTGGCGGATGTGACCGGTGATGGCCGCAACGAGTTGCTGGTCGGGACCAGTGGCTGGTCGGCCTGGCGGTTTTCGGGTGACTCGAACGAGGGCAGTCTGGTCGAGGTGGCCGATTCGGGAGAGCATGATGCCCTGGGGTCATGGATTCCCGTCGTGCTCGACGATGTCCATGGCCCGTCGATCATCGGCACGGTTGTTGAGGGGGCGTTGCTGGCCTGGGCGGCCGGATCCGGGCGACAGCCCTTTGTCACCGTGTCGCTGTCAGGAAAAAAGAAGGGCCGGAATCGTGAGCGGTCCAATGCCTCGGGGCTGGGCAACACCGTGCTGGTCCGCGTGGGGGGACGTACGCTGCGAGCCGATTCGCTTCCGGCCGATTCCGGAGCGGGCCAGAGCCTGCAGCCGTTGGCCATCGGGTTGGCTGGAGCCCGGCAAGCGGATTATCTGAAGGTCGTCTGGTCCGAGGGAGTCACCCAGGGGCAACTGGACGTTGCGTCGGGCGCCCGACTTCGGATCGAGGAGGGGGACCTGATGCCGACCAGTTGCCCGGTGCTGTTTGCCTGGGATGGCGAATGCTACCGGTTTGTCAGTGACCTGCTGGCGGTTGGTGGCCTGGGGTACCTGATCGAGCCGGGCACTTACGCCCCCTCGGATCCGACCGAGAACTTCCTGATGCCGGCCGGGCTGGCCCAGCCACGGGACGGCCGGTTTCGGTTGAAGCTGACCGAGCCGATGCCCGAGTTGACCTATCTCGATCGGGTCGGCCTGATCGCCTGGGATCTGCCACCGGGCTGGCAGATGGTGCTCGACGAACGGCTGGCCACCGCGTTGCCCGATCCCACCGGTGAACCGATCACTTACCGCGTGGAACAGGCGCCCGACCGGGTGATCAATGAACGCGGCCAGGAGATGACCGGACGGGTCCGCAGTGTCGATCGTCGAGCGGCCGAGGTTGGCCGGCTGGACCACCGGTTCCTGGGTCGCCTGGCCGACGAGCATGTTCTGGTGATGGAATTCGCCGAGCCACTGGACGCGGGGCCGGGCGAGCCGGTGTTGCTGGCCAACGGCTGGGTCGAGTTCCCGTATTCCCAGACGGCCTACTCGGCCTGGCAGGCCAAGGCGGCCTTCGAGCCGCCGACTCTGGAAGCTCGTGATGCCGACGGGAACTGGGTCGTCCTGGCCGAGGCCTTCGGGTACCCCGGCGGGATGCCCCGCCAGATGGCATTGCCGTTGCCGAAACAGAAGTTGCCAGCGGGAACGAGGGCGTTGCGGCTGAGGACCAATCTCGAGGTGTACTGGGACCATCTGACGGTGATTCGCAGCGAGACGTGCCCGTCACTGGTCAGACGCGAACTGAAACTGGCCACCGCGGACCTCCGCGAGAGCGGTTTCATGGTGCGACAGGTTCGGGACCAGTTTCGCCCGCACTTCGACTACACCACCCGAGAGCCGATGCCCGAGATCCCCGACCCGGTTGGGTTCTACACTCGGTTTGGTGATGTCAACGAACTGGTCGGCACCGCCGACGACGCGGTGGCAATCTTTGGTCCCGGCGAGGAAATCCACGTCGAGTTCGAGGCTCCCCGCCAGAAGATCCCGCGGGGCTGGACCCGGCGGCTGGTGCTCGAGACGGTTGGCTGGTGCAAGGACATGGATCTCTACACCGGGGATGGCAGCACGGTGGGGCCGTTGCCCGAGACCGGTCGCCCGGTCGAGCCGCGCGACCGGCTGCATCGGAGATTCAATACCCGTTACCAGCGGGGTTGGTGACGCGGTGGTGTTGGCCTAATGGCCGCCGCCCCCAAACCCAAATATTGACGAGAACCGCTCGATCAGGATGCAGCCCATGATGGCTGCAGCGGTGGCGATCAGCAGCAAAGACGTGATCGTCGACATCCGCAGCCGCTTGTCAGTCTGGTAGGCCAGATAGAGCACGCCGATCATCAACAGCGGCGTATTGAAGACACCGTTGACCCACTGCCCCAGGATGACCAGTTCTGCTGGATTCGCACCAAAGACCG
>PBOU01000141.1 GCA_002724415.1 Planctomycetaceae bacterium | reverse complement strand
AACCAGGCCTGGAATTTCTGTGATCCTTCCAGGTTGATCGCATCCCGGGTTACCCGCAGCACGTCGAACCACTTCTTCGTCCAGTAGTCGGCAAACTCCGGCCGCTGCAACAACTGCTCGATCAGTCGCGCCCGCTTGTCCGGGCCACCCGCTGCCAGGAACGTGCGGGTCTCCCGCGGAGTCGGCAGCACCCCGCAGAGATCCAGGTAAATCCGGCGGACAAACTGCTCGTCGGTACACAGTTCCGACGGGGCAATATTGAGCATCTTCAGCTTGGCAAAGACGTGGGTGTCGACAAAATTCGCCTCGGGGGGATTCGGCCAGGCGTATCCTGCAGTTGGTGCGGCGATGTGCAGCATCCGAACCGATTCCAGGCGGCCCATGAACCGGCAAAGAATTGCCACCTCGCCCTGGTGGTTGAATTCCACCTGCCCGGATCGGTCAACGTTGGCGATCGCGATGTCGCTGCTGGAATAGGTCGTCAGCCGTGTCACGTCCTGAACGCGACCGTCGGAAAACTCCGCGCTCACTGCCAACCGTTGCCCAACGGCAGGCGCCTTGAGAACACGGATTCCGGGCGTCACGGTCAGCTTGACCAGTGACACCGGTTGCCGGTCGTCCCTGATCCCTTCCGACTGCCAGGTCCGGAGCAGGCTGGCCAGGTAGCTCTGCGGAGCGAACCGTCTCCCGCCAACGTGTGGCACCTGGGACAGGGCCTTGTTGAGGACCAGGCTGTTGTCCGGATTCAACGTATTGGTACGCCGCCCCAGCCCATCATGCGTCAACTGCTGGAAATCGAACTCGGGATCAAAGCCCCACAGGCTCAAACGGAATCCATCCTTGCCACTGGGGGCCCCATGACACCGAATGTCGCTGCAACCAGCCACGCTCAAAACGGGCATCAGTTCGCGCCGGAAACTGACCGGTTCGATCCGCCTGGTCCCCGAGACGGTGGCCTCGGCCGTTGCCTTCCGACCTCCCACCTCGATGACCAGCCGCGTCGAACCATCACCGGAACTTCTGACCAGCCCATCGGCGTCGACTTCCAGGCATCCTGGATTGGTCGCCTGGAAGTCAGCCAACCCGGTCAGGTCGCGAAGAGATCCATCGGAATAGTGACCGGTCACCAGCAATTGCTGGGTCGCTCGGGGTCCATCCAGACGGAAGGTGTCGGGCGCAACATCGATCGAAACCGGGTGACCAATCACATCAGTCTTGGATGACGGTTCTGCGGCCACGGCCACGCCGGACACGGCCAGGACTGCCAGAAGCAGGAAATTGATTTTACGACACACCACCGCACCACCCCTTTTTGTCCCATCGCGGGGTGAACCCCGAGGAACACAAAACACGGCAAATCAGGCGAGAATCTCTCGGATCACACGGCCATCGAGCCCGACCTTCACCGGCTGGCCGGCCGCATCGGGCACGTGCATGTTCGGGTCGATTCCCAGGATCTCGTAGATCGTCGCACAGACATCAGCCGGGCTGACGGGACGATCCTCGACATAGGCCGCCTGGTTGTCCGACCGCCCGACCACCGTCCCGCCACGGACTCCGGCACCGGCAAACAGCACCGAGTAGCAGAAGGTCCAGTGATCACGACCGGCGTTCTTGTTGATCTTGGGCGTACGGCCCATGTCACTCATCACGACCACCAGCGTTTCATCCAGCGTGCCCCGGTTCTCCAGGTCATCCATCAGCCCCGAGAAGGTCAGGTCGTATTGCGGCAACAATGTTTCACGGCAGATCCCGAAGTTCCTCTGGTGGGTGTCCCAGATCGTTCCATCGATCTTGGCCGGGCGAGTCCAGAACGCGTCCCAGGTCACGTTGACGAACCGCACCCCCTCCTCGACCAGCTTCCTGGCGATCAACGCGCTGTTGCCAAAGAGAGTCCGGCCGTACTTGTCACGGACCTCGCTCTTCTCGCTCTCCACGTCAAACGAATTGCGAATGCGGTTGGAGGTCAACAGCGACAGGGCACCGCCCTGCACGCGGTCAAACTCGCTGGCAACACCGGGCTGGCGGAGGGCATCGTCGAACTGCTCGGTGAGTTTTCTTCGCGAGTTGAGTCGATCGAGCGTGATCCCCTTGGGCAACTTGGCGTTGGGCAGCGTCGGTTTGCCAAGGGTCACCTGTGGGTGGTAATCGGTGCCCGGCTTCTTGGAAGTCGGATTGCACTCGGTGAAAAGAGGATCGTACTGCCGACCCAGAAAACCGGCGTACGGACCCGCGCGGCGGATGTGCTGGCCCCATCCCAACATGCAGGGCATGTGCACGTAGTCGGGCATCCCGCTGGGATCATCGTTGAGGAATTCACAAACCGATCCCATGCTCGGAGGCAACCCATCCTGGTTGACGCCAATCGAGGGCAACGGTTCGGGATATCCGGTCAGGCTGGGCATCGGGTTGTGGCAACCGGCCTTGTGATTGACGCTACGCACGACCGCCGACTTGTTCATCCAGCGAGCGTGCTTGGGCAAAAGCTCGCAGACGTCCATCCCGGGTACATTCGAGACAATCGGGCTGAACTCGCCACGGACACCGCTGGGCGCAGTGGGTTTCATGTCGAACATGTCCTGGGTGGGTGCCCCGCCCAGCAGGTACAGCACGATCACACTCTTGGCCTTGCCCGGTCTATCAACCCGGGCGCTGTTGGCGGCGGCCGCCATGTTCGGCATGCCAAACATGCCACCCAGCATCGCCAAACCACCGGCCTGCAGGGTCTCGCGCCGAGTGACTCCGTCACAGTTTTTCCGCGGACTACCCAGGAGCTTGATCATGTCGCCCTCTTTTCTGATTCCGTTCCACGTGATCGTTCACACCCCGGACTATTCATCGGCGAACCGACTACGCACTCCAAAGCGCAACACGTGGTTACTCGTTGATAACACTTTACGAAATGTGGGCACTCAGTGTTACCACGGATCATCCACAGACAGGAAAACGCAGTGTTCCGTCTACCCGATCAGGCCAGCAGGTCCGACATTTCGGCCGTGCTGTCGGCAAACCCCTTGACCGGTACGCCGATGCGATCAAGCATCGTGACAAACAGGTTCGACAGGGGGACTTCGTTTCCGTACCGACGGTAGTGGCCGTGCTTCAGGCCCAACCCCGTCCCCCCGGCCAGCACCAGCGGGTAGTTGCGATTCTGATGCGTACGGCTGTTGCTGCTGCCATAGAGAACCAGGGTGTGGTCCAGCAGTGTGCCATCCCGTTCGGACGTCTCGTGCAACCGCTGGAGGAAATACCCGAACTGCTCGGCCAGGAACTGGTCGAACCGACCCAGCCGCTCGGCCCCACCTGCCTTGCCAGCACCATGGGCCAGGCCGTGCCAGTTGCCCTTCAACCCGATACAGGCCGGAAACGCGTTGGCGATCGTCGTCGCACCGGCAACCTGCCCGATCATGTAGGTGGCCAGCCGCGTGGTGTCGGTCTGGAAGGCCAGGAACAGCAGGTCGTACATCGCCCGCAGGTACTCGCGCGGAGCATCCTGGTCGACCGCCAGGTCAACCGACTTGGGATCGATCTTCGGCTTGGGAATGGACAACCACCGCTGCGACTGTTGCACCCGCTTTTCGACCGCGCGAACCGAGGCCAGGTAATCGTCCAGTTTTTTCTTGTCACGTGTCCCCAGCCGACGTTTCAGGGACCTGGAATTCTCGAGCAACAGATCCAGCAGGCTCCCGGACTGCTCGAGACGTCGCCGCTGGGCCTCGGTCGATCCATCACCGGCACCAAAGAGCCGATTGAAGATCTGTTGTGGACTGGCCAGCGCGGGAACCGGGCGACCGGTACGGGTGAACGAGAGTGTCGTCGATCGGGTGGGCTCGCCCACACCACCGTCACTGGAAAGCGTCAACGACGGAAAACGGGTCTGGTCGCCGACAAACGCGGCGGCGTACTGGTCCATCGAAACCGTGTTGGAAAAACTGCTGCCCGAGAGTTTGGCACCGGTCAGAAACGTGTCGCCGGTGTCGTGGCCCCCCATGGAACGGCCCCGCGGATGAGACAATCCACCCAGGACAGTCAACTCGTTCCGCAATGCCGCAAGCGGTTTCAGCGGGTTGGTCAGTTGGTAGTCGGCTCCCCGGCCCGTGGGAAACCAGCCCCACTGACGATCCGGCGTGCCGTCCTTGGGCATCGCGACACCGAAGGGGAAATAGACACAGCACATCCGCCTGGGACGTGGTCGGGTCTTTTGCTCACCGTGAACCATCCCGTCGAGCAACGGCAACCCCAGGCTGACACCCAATCCCTGCAGGCAGGTTCGGCGACTGATCTTCCACGATGACGTCGACATCACGTACCTCTCGCGTCGTTGCTGTCACTTCGAGACAAATGGTTGGCTGCCGCTGATCGCCACGATCAACTCCTTCAACCGATACTCGCTCTTGATAAAACGCCTGGTCAGGTCATCGACGGCGCCACGGTCAGAATACTCCAGGGACCGACCCAGGCTGTAGGTCAGCAACCGCTTGACCAGCGCCCGGGCGAACGCTTCCCCCTGGACCGTGACCAGGTAATTTTTTATCCCACCTCGCCCATCAACACCATCAACCCCGGTGCCATCGGGCAACTCGACCACCGCGTCAACCGGCCGCGTGGGCCGACGGCGGCGTTTCGATCCAGACACCACGGTTCGCCACTGACCCACCGCATCAAAGTTCTCGAACACCACCCCCCACGGGTCAATTCGCTTGTGACAGTTGTTGCAAGCTGCTTTTTCGCGATGCAATTCCAGTTGCTGCTTCAATGACAACTTGGCCACGTTCGGCTTGTTGGTCTCCAGGTCAGGAACATCCGGGGGAGGAGGGGGGGGTGGATCATCCAGCAGCCGATCGAGCAGCCAGACGGCCCGCCTGATCGGATGAGAATCCTCGCCATTGGAATTGCTCAGCAGGAAACTGCCCTGTGTCAGCAAACCGCCCCGGCGTGATCCCTCCGGAAGGTCCACCCGCTGCATGTCACCACCGGGAGGCAGAGGCAGCCCGTAATGACCGGCCAATCGCCGGTTGACCATCGTGAAGTCCGAATCGACCAGGTTCATCGCGCTGAGATCCTTGGAAAGGATCTCGGCAAAAAAGTGCTGGGTCTCGCTCCGCATGTCCCGCTTCAACCGGTCGTCAAACCTGGGATGGAACTCGGGATTCACCGCAACACGATCCAGTGCCGGAAGATCCAGCCACTGGTCGGTGAAGTGTTCGACGAATTGCCAGGCCCGGGGATCGGCGAGCATCCGTCTCACCTCGGCCTGCCGAATCGAGGGGTCGGACAGTTTTCCGTCACGAGCCAATTTGAACAACCTGTCATCGGGCATCGTGCTCCACAGGAAGTACGACATCCGCGAGGCCAGTTCGAATTCTCCCAGCGGCTGTCGACCGGCCGAATCATCCCGCGGTTCGACCAGGTAGAGAAATTCCGGGGAAATCAACACGACCGCCAGGAGATCGCCGACAGCCTTCTCCAGAGACGGGGAACGTGCCCGCAACGTGTCGAAGAGAGCCAGCATCGTCGTGACTTCCGATTCCTCGACCGGACGACGATAGGCCCGGGTCATGAATCGCGAGAGAATCTTGCTCGCGTAGGTTCGTTCGTCAGGCTTGCCGGAAGTCTGAAAAAAGATCTGCGAGTGGGTCCGTGGCGGCCAGGTGTCGAACACCGGCCCCTCAAAATCGACCGACTCGACCACCAGCAACGGCTGGGTCGGATCGGGCTCGACCGGGAGATTTTTCCTGTTCTTCTTCGCCATCCTCTTTTTCTTCGGGATGGGCTTGCCGTCCTCGTACGCGTTGTAGACGGTCACCTGCAGGCCGGGGTACTTCGGATTGTGACCCGGCAGGGGGAACGACTCGATGCGACCTCGAAACGTGAACGTTTTGGGCTCGGTATTGGTCACGTCGATCTCGGCCAGTGTCTCCTCGGGTGCTCGCACGTCCGCCCGGACGCCCAGGGTGACCTTCATCCGGGGGAAACCGGCCTTGTCGGGGACGACCGCATGCGCCCGCACCCGCACCACCACCTCGCCCTCGCGAGGGAATTTCTCGAGCCGCACCAGGAACCTCGAACTGGGCCCCAGCCGATTCGAGACCTCGCCCTTGACCCGGCGGACCTTGGCACTCTTGATGGCGTGGTGCTTGATCACCTCGGGCCGCGGACCGGTGACAATCGCCTTTCCCAGGGCCAGGCGAGCCGCCTTCAGGTAATACTCGACCTGGATCGGCGAGATGCCCAGGACCGATCCGTTGTTCTGAAAACCATCTCGCGAGACCGATTCGGGTGGAAGGTTTCCGGAAAAATCGAACTCGACTCCCAGCAGGTCTCGCAGCGTGTTGTTGTATTCGTACCGGGTCAGTCGCCGCATCACGACACGGCCACCGGTACTGCGAGCGACCTCCTCGGCACGTCGCAACTCGGCCGTCAGCCACCGCACCAGCAAACGACGCTCCGAGGCGGTCGGTTGAGCCGGTGCTTTCTCGGGAGGCATCTCGCCCAGGTTCAGCTTGTTCAGCACATCATGCCATGTCTCCGCACCGGTCCCCTTCACGATGTCCGGGCTGAGCGTATCCAGCCGCAACTTGGCTGCCTGCTTGCGAGGTCCGTGGCAACCGACACACAACCGCTGCAAAACCGGCTTGACATCACGAGCGAACTCAACCGGTTTCGGTTCTGCAGACATCGCCGGACCGGCCGTCAATCCGGCANCAAAGCAGGCAACGCTCAACACCAATGCCCTGCNNCGCACCAGCCCGACTGCCGCAGCGATCGGGCAAGATTGAGANGGGGNCAAGGGCATGGTTGAGTCATTTTCTGTCGGTGATTTCCAAGACCAACTCTGCTGAATTGTACGACATCAAACAACTCCAGGTGACAACAACTATCCGAATGCCTGGTTCAACCAANAGACCTCGGCCGTTGTCCTTTTTCACGGTGATCATTGGCCGACACTGGTGAGAGCGTGTGAGTGAATTCAGAACGTTGTATTCTGAATGCCCGCGTGAGACAGGCTCTCGCTCAAACTCGGCCCGGTACGATCTANCNAAACACCGCAGGAAACACCCATGACAACCCGCCCCCACAAACCAAGACTCAACAATCTCTTTGTCCTGGCGATCGCCTGGGCCGCAATCACGCTGGTGGCCGCGCGGCGTCCAACGCAGGTGNCCNCCNCTCCGGACATCGCCGGCCGGGTCGTGGTNCAGCACGGCCCCACCGGCGACGACACCGCCAATATCCAGGCCGCCATCGATTCGGTCGCCAGGACCGGCGGCGTGGTCGTCTTTCCGGCAGGAGTCTATCGGCACACCGGGCTCACCGGCCGTGCCAACGTTCATCTCAAGGGAATCCACGTCGGTGCCGTGAGACTGGACTACACGCCCGATACCGGGGACGGAATCACGCTGGTGACCGACCCGGACAATTTCATGATCTCCGACCTGGTGCTGACCTCCAGTGGCCGGTCCACCGGCTGGGGTATACGGGCCAAGGGCGGGACACAACGGTCCCTGAGAATCGAACGGGTGAGTGTCAACGGTTTCACCAACGGGATCCTGCTCCCCAACACCCTGTCGGTGTCCATTCGCGAGTGCCGGATCGGTCACACCTATCCCAACAGCCCCCGGGGAATCGGCCTCCAACTCGGTGACGGTCGCAAGGTGGGAGGCAACGGCGTGACCGTCGAAGACTGTTACTTCAGCAGCCTCGACAAGGCCATCGTCACCTACGTNCAGGCGTGCCTGGTCTCGCGGCCAATCATCGAATTGTGTCACACCGGAATCGAAACGCACGGCATCACGTCAATCCTCGCCCCCTGGTACGACGGCACGACCGACGAAGCTCATGTCAGCGTCCAGCCCAACACCATCGGGGGTGGCAGTTCCGGCACCGGGGTGCTGTTGTTCGGATACGGCTCCAGCGGCTGGAAAATGAAATACGNCAGCAAGGCCGAGCGGAATCGCTCGCTGATTCTCCCCGAGAGACTCGATTTCAAACCGGGCGAGGATCCCAGCAGTCCACGTGGCGTCACCTTCGGCCAGGTCGTGATCGACCGCGATGGNGTGNTTCACGCCAGGGAATTCAGGAAACTGCCCGACTGATCACTCATCCGGACCGCGTGGTGNGGGTTGCCGGAACACCGGTCACTTGTCGCTGCCCGCAAAACACCAGAGGTTGCCGGCGTAGTCGTGCACCAGCAACAGGTTGCCCGTGATGACCGGTGACGTCTTGATCGGCGTCCCCAACCGGTGTTCCCAGGTGACCTCACCATTTCGATTCACTGCACGAACCGACGTGTCGTCGTGGCCGAAAAAGGCCAGGTCACCGGCAACGATCGGCGTCGAACTGCCATTCAGCGCCTGGCGGCGTGACCGCAGGAAACGATCCGCCTCGCGACCACACGGCACGGTGTGACGGGTGGCACCCGTCTCCAGGTCCAGCAACCTCATGTCGGCACCATTGGCCAGGATCACGTCGTCCCAGACAACGGGCACTGCGTCCTGGTATCCGGCACCGGTGAGGCCTTTCTGCCAGAGCAGTTTCCCGGTGCGGGCCTCTCGGACACGGATTCCCGAGGANCCNGTGTAGACCAGCTTGCCGTCGACCACGATCGGNGCCGATGTCGACCGNGACGTCTCCTTGATGGTCCACACCGGTTCACCACCGGGAAAACGGACAGCGGTCCCTCCTCCGCGACGCACGCTGTAGAGCACATCGTCAAAAATGGTGGCAAAAGCCGCGTAGGCGCCCACGTCTCCGGCCAGTTGCTTGATCGGTTTTCCCGTCTTGTAGTCCAGCAACCACAGTGGCTTCTGCCAGTCGTTGACCAACAGGCCCTTCGAGGTCGGAACTGGAGGCGTGTTGATGATTGCCAGGGGACGACCGTCCTTGTACGACGCGTTCAGTGGTCGGCTCCATCGCAACCGACCCGTGTCGGCAGCAAAGGCCGCGACCCAGCCTTCGGCGAGAATGGCGTAGACCACTCCATCGTGGACCGATACCGGGCCNCGAATATCTCCCCTGGGGGATTCCGTCTTCCAGAGTCGTTTTCCCGTGGCAGCGTCCAGGCACAGGACCCCGGCTCCGGGTGAACCCGCATTCGGGTTTCCGACCGAAACAAACACACGCCCTCCGGCCGTCACCGGAGAATTGTGGAGCACATGCACGCTGCCGGTGTGTGTGACCCACAGCGGCCGCAGCGGCGGGACCGGGCCTCGCGCGAGGCGACGGGGCGTCTTGCCCGACAGCACCCAGGGAAAATCGCCACCGATCTTCGCCGCGGGTGTCGTCCCNGTCTCAACCTGGAACTCCTGGTGACGTTTCCATTCCACCCCGGTGACATCTGTTGCCACCAGGTCACAACGCCACTGCCCCGCAACCCCGGGTTCGAAGGAACCGTGCCAGGACCAATCACCCTGCTGTTCCAGCGGAGTGACAATCACTTTTCCGTTGGGATCGGTCCACCGACATGTGACCGACTTGACCTCCAACGCGGTGTCGTAGGCCAATACCACCAGCGGTTGGCGACCGGAAACAACCCGTGGTCCCGGCGCGACAACTCGCAATCGCTTGTACTGGCCCGCCACGCGAAGTTGAGAGCGGACTCCCTCGGGCGAGACGAACACCCAACGATAGGTCCGGGAATAGGCGCCCCAGTCACGACCGCGGGCCGGGGCGCTGTTGAGGATCGGCGTGCCNCGGCGGCTGCCAGCGTGTACGACGTGATAATGAGCTCCAATCTGGCAGATGACATTGATGCCTTCAGCCTTCCGCTGGTCGAACCACGAAGCTGACAACGGATAATGAGAAACCGCGATCACGGGTGTCCCGGTGGGCAACGCCTTCAGGTCCGCTGCCATCCAGTCCCGCTGCCGCAACTGGGCCGTGGACCGCAGGTACGAGGTCTCGGTCACGAACTGAACAAAGTGAACCCCCCCGTAGTTCCAGGAATAGTAAGGGGGACCGATCCGTTGCTCGAAACTGACCGTGCAACGCGGATCCAGGCAGTTGCCATCGTGTCCACCGAACCCTTCATAGACGGGAATCTTCGAGGCGCCACGGATCCGGTCATACATGTCCCATTCGAACTGTGACCCGGTCATCGTCAGNTCCCCGGCCGTGGTCAAGAAGGCCGGGCCGCCAGGTGCCGAGGTGACCTGCGCGTAGTCCTTGGCGATCGGGATCATCTGGGGAATGTTGGTGAACTGGCTGTCGCTGGCCGTGATGAACCAGAACTTGCGGTTCGCCGAGGCCCGGTCGCGCACGAAACCAAAATTGACCGCGTAATTCGTTTCGGATTGATCAAATGGAATGCGGTGGAAAAACGCGGCCGTCGGCCGGAAGCCATTGGGACGTGTGACCACCACGAAACGGTGATGNGGATCTTCGTCCACGCGAATCCTAAACCGGTACTCACCAGAAGCAGATGTACGAACGACCTTGTCGCCGTCACTGACCACCACGCCCGGCAGGCCCGGTTCACCAGAATCCCGCTTGCCATTGGCATTGCGGTCTTCAAAAACGACGCCGGTGGCGGTGACCAAGCGAGGGCGAGCCTGTCTCAGCAGGGGTTCCGGACGTCTCGGGATTGCCCGGGTGAACCTCTCGAGTTCCGAGTCGTTGAATCCTCGCAACAGGTCCGGGGTTGTCCTCAAATCCGTGTCCGGGATCCGGTCGGATGGCTCGTCGTCACCGGCCCACGCGTGCGAGACGAGTCCAGGGCCAGCACACAGGCCAACCAGGAGAAGAAGTTCCACGCCAATTCGTCGATCAATCATGACGGAGATCCGTTTTTGAATGCCGCGGGCAGGAGGTTTGTTTCGCTGACAACATGTCAGGGGGTTTTGCCAAAGACAAAGCAGAAGACATTCTGCCTGCGATGAAAGGGACTCTCATCGGGCGGCTCGGCCTCGCCAACAATAAAGCCACCCCAGTCGGCAGCAGCATCCCCCCAGTGGGCGGACTTGACCAATCGCAGTGCCTTGTCCCGGATGTCTCGCAGCGTCGCCTTGTCGTACTTGAGAACGGGTGCGGTGATGGTCATGCCATCGCCTTGCATCGAAAATCGAAATGACAGGGTGTTGGCCAGGCGGAGGGCATCGGCTGGCACCGGGAACGTGTACGACTTGCGAATGCCCGGTTCGAGACTTCCAACACTCTTTCCATTGAGAAGCACGTCCACCTTGCCGGCCGCCGCCTGCGCCTTGGTCCAACCGTTACTGGGAGCACCCACGGTGAACCCCAGTGTTCCGCCGGTGCGGACCGGCGACGCGGACCGGCCATTGGCCACCACCACGACCCGCGAGCGGATTTCACCGTCCCTGGCATTGCGGACCCTGAGGTTGAGCAGCCCGTCGGGAACCGACGCCGTGTCCACGGTGGCCGCAAACATGGCTCGATAAAATGGACGTCCCGTCTCCTGCATTTTCATCCAATCCCGATCATTGATCGAGTATTCCAGTTGTTCTCCCTCGAGGGGTTGGACCAGGTGGGCCCGGATCGTGACCCGTCCCTTCCAGGCAGCACCAACCCGATGAGAGACGATCGCAACACGTTGCCCCAGCCCCTTGTAGAACTGCTCGAGTTTCTCACCACGTACCCGGTAAACAAGGTATCCCTGCGGCATGAGGTCCGGGCACAGTTGGTTCGTCCGGGGATTCCACCAGCAACCGGCCAATGCCCCCCCCGCCCGATAGGGCACCGTACGTTTCTTGTGTGCCAGGACATGAATGTCCCCGACCAGTTGCATCCGGACATCGTGCTGACGGGCCATCTCCAGGAAGTCCGGACAGTGGTTCTCCAGGTCGGCCTCGGCCGTGGTGATCACGAATGTGCCACGGGATCGATGGCCCATGTCCTGTTTCAACCACTTCACGTGCACCGGCTGGACCCGGTTGGTCGGGTAGTCCAGGTTCTTGCCGTTGACCAGGATCTTCCGCTTGCCCAGATGGTACCCGAAATCCACCGAGACAAAGTGAATCTTGCCGTACTCGAACGAGAAGAAATGCGGTCCCAGGTACTCCCAGTACAACGCCTTGCCGCAGCGGTGGTCACCCCGTGGGAACTGGTCCAGGCGGTAGGACGAATCGGTGTGATCTCCGGCGACGTTGTAATGGGGCATCTTGAGATGATTCATGATGCCTACATAGTTCCGAAAATCAGCGTGTCCGGATGCTGGTTTGCTCAGCAGGGCCTTGTTCAGGTCCAGCAGGTCGCCACTGTTGACGACAAAACGTGGCCGGGGCGTCATGGCGTTGGCTTCCCTGACAAACCGGCTCAGGCCAACCAGCGAGCGACGGTTTCGCGACACGTGCGTGTCGGTGACATGGATGAACGTGTAGTCGTTCTCATCGGCGTCGACCGGCTTGATCGTGAAATGGACCGTTTCGGACAACGGCTTGTACCACTGGCCCACCACGTCATGGCCCGACGGCCGGGTGAGATAAAGAAACACCGCGTTCCGATCAGGAACAATCGAGAACTGTCCGTCCCGGTCCGTCTTGACCACCGTGTAACCGTCGGTGACCGAAACACCCACCGCGCCGGCAACCGAACCACCGGTTTCTCGCACAACGCGACCGGTGATCTGGCGGGGGACCGGAACACCATACCGGGGTTTCGGGGTGTCCTTCAGCAGGAGCTCGAGCACCGCTGGTTCGGCCGAGAGAGCCTGGGCAGACGCCAACACCACCATTGACACAACGATGGGAAACGACTGCCAATTCCAACGTGAGACAATGCGATCCAGCGAATGTGGAAGCGAGAACATTTCCAGCGGCCCCGGGGGGGAAGAAAACACGTTTCGACCACGACCGCCGGAGGCGACGGGTCGTGGTTGTCCACTTCGGGACAACCAAAGTGTAACATCAGCTCATGGCGACTTCTGTCCACGGCGAGGATCCAGCAGCATGACAACCCGCGCGTCATCGAGCCGGGGCACGTTGCTCCTGCTGGTCGGCATCTTGCTGGCCAACACCGGACAACCGGACCACGCGACAGCGAACGAGTACTGGGTGGCGCCCGACGGAGATGATCGCCTCGATGGACAATCCCGACGCACGGCGTGGGCATCCCCGTCGCGCGGACAACCAACACGAATCAACGACGCGGTGAAAAAAGGCGACTCGCAGTTGCCGGTTTATTCGACCGAGGGATTCCTGCCAAGTGGACGTCTTCGGGTGGGTGACCACACGGTGGCCTACGTGTCGAAAACCGAACGAAGCTTTGTGCTGGCCGCACCATGGCCGGAGGACACCAGTGCTTTTGCCCGGGTCTACGACGCCGATCTCCTGGGGGGCCGGTCCTTTGCCCCGGGTGATGTGATCCTGCTTGCCGGCGGCGAGTGGACCGACCGCCCGTTGAACTTCTGCCAGCCGGGAACCATCGACCGGCCAATCACCTACCGACCCGCCCCGGGTCATCGACCACGGCTGGTTTCCACACGATTCAACCTCGCACCGGTCCGCCACCTGGGTTCCAGCCGCTCACCACCCACAACGCACGTCGTGTTGTCCGGACTGGAAATCAGAAACTCGGCCGATGGCAACCACGGTGCACCGGGAATGGATCTCATCGGGATCAGCCATTCGGTGGTCTCTGGTTGTCGGATTCACATTTCCGGCCGGGATCTCAACGGAGACAACAACGCGATCCGGCTGTTGCAGTGCAATCACGTCACCGTCACGGGTTGCCGGTTGCACAGCCGGTTTGCCAATGCGGTGGCCGCCTGGAACACGACGGACACGAAAATCACCCACTGCGTGATCTACGAGTGTTTCCAGGGCATAGCAGTCAACGGCTCCCCCTACGTGTCCCATCTCGACGTGGACCACTGCACGATTTTTGCCTCCCATCGATACGGGGCCCTGGGTTCGGAATCCGCCGGCCGGGTTCGGCTGACCAATTCGATCGTCGCGCAGATGGGTTCCTTGCGGATCCCGGCACTGACCGGTCACGCCGGTGGCGACCACAACTGCCTGTGGCATGTTGCCGTCAGTTACGGAAAGGGATGGAACGGTTCCGCCGAGGGCCGGCCCGGGAAGCATGACATCCAGGCCGACCCCGGGTTTCTCTCGCGAGACCCGTCGCATCCACAGTTCCTGAGAATCCCCACAAATTCGCCGCTGGCAACTGCCGCCGACGACGGCGGTTACCTGGGCGCGTTCAAGCCGGTACCGATTCCGGCGACTCCCACCTTGCCTGTCATTGATGTCCGCGAATTCGGAGCCGTTGGTGATGGGAAACACGACGACGCCCCGGCCATCCAGGCGGCCGTGCGATTGGCCGAACAACTCGGAGGTGGCCGCGTGGTGATACCAGCCACAGATGCGTTTTACCTGCTGGGCAGTACCATCCGGATCCGCCGCCATCACGTCACGTTGACCGGGCCGAAAGCCAGGCTGAAGCTCAAGAATGGTGTTGGTCGAATCCACCTGCTGCACATCGGTGGCGACGGAGCAACCCGGTCGGTCGCCGAGCACATCCAGGTGTCGGGATTGCTGCTCGACGGAAATTATCGCCGCCAACCCCAGCAACGTGCCGGTGGGCTGCCTCGCTGCATCTGGGTCGAGCACGCCGGCCACGTGGTGATCCGCGACATCACGGTGAACGACGCGTGGTGCGGAGTGAGCCTGGCCACCAACACACGGGATTGCCTGGTCGAGAATGTCACGGTCACCGACTGGGATCACGACGCCTTCGGGGCCTCGGGATGGGGCGTCAACGGCGGCTGCACCGACGTGACGTTCCGCCGCTGCCGCGCCGTCGACACGCCGCAATGCGTCAAGGCCTGGGAAGTCGAGGAAGGAGCACAGCGGATCCTGCTGGAAGACTGCGTGGTTGAGAACCTCGGTGGCACCGGGACCGGATTCTATATCCGCCACCATGGCTACCGCTGGCCGGTGCTGGTTGACGATGTCACGTTCCGTCGTTGCCGTGTCAGCAAGGTCAACGGGGACGGTTTCCGAATCGCCACGTCTCCCGGACCACAAATCCGACCAGGAATCCGCACCCGGAACATCCGGCTGCTGGACTGCCAGTGCGTGGGACGCACCACGATTGCCTGGGGAGTCGAGAACATCCTGGTCCGCGGTGGCCGTTTCGACGGACCGGTTTGCCTGGGATTCGCTGCCGGAACCAAACCCCTCGAAGGAAACGGCACCAAGGGACCTGTCCGTTCGGTCACCCTCCAGGAGACCCGGACCGGGCAACTGTTGATCAATAGCCAGATCGGCAATCCCACCGGGAAACTCGGCGACACCATCCACCCGGACTACGTCCCCAGGATCCGCCTGTTGCAGGTCCAACAGGATCGGCCAGCCAGGATCATTGGCGAAGGAGCCAGGATCGAGATCCGGGACGGATCGCCCGAGTAGCTTCCGGTCGTTTCAGCCCCGATCAGATCAGTTCGTCGATCGGAGCACCTTCGGGCAGGATCGGCGTTGGACGTCCGGCGTGGTCGTTGAACTGTGTGTCCAACGGAACGCCGAGGTACTGGTACAGGGTGGCCAACAGGTCACCGGGAACCAGCGGCCGATGCAGTGGCAAAGAACCGCGGTTGTTGGTGGCGCCAACAGGCTGGCCCATCGTCATGCCACCGCCGGACAACAGAACCGACATCGCTCGAGCCCAGTGTTCCCGACCCGGGTTCCCGTTCACGTAATGAACCCGGGGCGTGTGTGACATCTCGCCCATGACGACAAACAACACGTCATCCTGCATCCCCCGCGCGTGCAAGTCCTCGATCAATGCCGAGGTGACCTGGTCGAGAACAGGCAGCCGGATCTTCATCTGTTCGAAAATATTCCAGACACTCGCATGATCGTCCCAGCTGAACGCCTTCTGTCCCGGCACGCAGGGAAAATCGATCGTGACCAGTCGAACACCAGCCTCGACCAGTCTCCGGGCCAACAGGCACCGCTGGCCCACGGCATGACGGCCAAACCGATCACGCACCTCCGGTTTTTCACGACTCAGATCAAATGCCGCGCGAACCGAGCCACTGGTCAACAGTTCCACGGCCTTGTGGTTGTAGATATCCAGCGAATCCATCACGCCGGATTGATCGATGTCGTTCCGCAAGCCATCAAAACCTTTCAGCAGGCTACGCCGCTCACGAAGCCGGCCAATCATCTGGCTGTCCAACTGGAGGTTGGGAACCTCGAAATTCCTGGCATTGGGGTCGGACCGAATCCGGAAGGGTTCCAGTCCGGCTCCCAGGTAGGCCGAACCGTTGAATCGCACACGTGGCAGTGCCATGTGTGCCGGAACTCCCGAGACACGCTCGCCACACACCTTGCTGGCGACCGCCCAGAAGTCCGGGTAATCGGGACGGTAGGGCGGAGGAGCGTCCTTGCCGGGGTAACCGGTCATCACGGTGTGGGTACTGTCCACGTGGCCAGGACTGTTGTGGTGCAGCGAGCGGATGATCGCCAACTTGTCACCATGAGCGGCCAGTTTCGGCAGGTGCTCGGAGATGTCCAGGCCGGGAGCCGACGTCGGAATCGGCCGAAACTCTCCACGAAACCCCAGAGGCCCCTCGGGCTTGAGATCGAAGGTCTCCATGTGGCTCGCACCACCCCACAGCCACAGCACGATGATCGACTTGCCATCCAACGACCGTCCGGTTCGCGACGCGGCCTCGCTCTCCAGCCGCAACAGGTCCGGCAAAGCCAGGCTGCCCAGTCCCGAGAGCCCCATCTGCACCAGCGCACGGCGGGGCAGCGTCCCCAAACAACGTCGAGCATCAACTGGGCCGATTGTCACGGCATTCCCCGGTTTTCCAACACGAAGCAGGATCACCCCCAAGAAAATCTACCACATCTGTACGAAAACGTCGCGACGAATCGCCAACTCATGATCAACACAACTGCCGACTTTTCTGAGAAATACCTTTAGAGTGGACGTGGTCACTCTACTATCAATAGACAAGCACTCGATCACCGCGGACGGATGAACTCTGGAACCTGGATGACCATGATGTCATTGCACCGCGTCGTATCGGTCGTCCTGGTGGTTGCAGTCGCTTGCACCACAACAGCCACCTCGTCCCTGTTTGCAAACGAGCAGAAACCAGAGGTGCCCCCGGCAAAAGCAGCAAACCGTCTGTTCACCATCAAGGTCCTGCCTCTGCTGAAGGTGAAATGCTTTGGCTGCCACGGGGACGACCCCGACGAGATCCGGGGCGACCTTGACATTCGATCCCGTAAGTCGCTGCTCCGGGGAGGCGAGTCGGGCAAACCCGCGGTGGTGCCCGGCCACCCGGAGAAGAGTCCGTTGTACCAGGCAGTCCTGTGGAACGGCCTGGAGATGCCACCGAAAGCCAACGACCGATTGACAAAAACGGAAACCGGATTGATCCGCGACTGGATCACTGCCGGGGCTCGGTGGCCGGACGAAACAACGCAAAACACAATCCGAACACTCGAGCGGTCGATCCGGCAAAACGAGGATGGCATCATCGTCGATACCAGCGGTGGCCTGTCGGAGAACTGGACCTACCGGCGGTATCAACCGGAGGACATCTGGGCGTTTCAGCAGTTGAAGCCCGTGCGGATTCCCGGTGGAACCAGGAATCCAATCGACGGGTTTATCAACCGCCGCCTGGAGAAAGCGGGAGTCGAGCCGGCCGAAACGGCCGATTTCAGGACACTGGTTCGTCGAGTCACCTACGATCTCACCGGCCTGCCGCCAACGCCCTACGAGGTCTTCCTGTTCCGGCAAGCTCACGAAAAGAACTCAACCACGGCTTGGAACGATCTCCTCAACAGGCTCCTCAAGAGCAGCCACTACGGTGAGCGGTGGGCACAACACTGGCTGGATGTCGTCCGCTATGCCGACACGGCCGGATTCTCCAACGATTACGAACGATCCAATGCCTGGCGTTATCGCGACTACGTCGTCCGCTCGTTCAACAACGACCTGCCGTTCAATCGGTTCATCGTCGAACAGATCGCCGGCGACGAGTTGAGACCCGACGACCCCGAGGCCATCATCGCAACCGGCTTTCTGCGGATGGGACCATGGGGAGCGGCGATGATCTCCCGCCAGGAAGCACGGCAGATCTACCTGGACGATCTGGTCAACACCGTCGGCCAGGCATTTCTGTCGATCCCGCTGCGGTGCTGCAAGTGCCACGACCACAAGTTCGACCCCGTCCCCACTCGTGATTACTACCGGATGTACGCGGCGTTTGCAGGCACACAACCTGCTGAAATGACGGCCTCGTTTTTGCCCACCGAGAACAGGACCGGGTTCGTACAGAAACGAAAGCTCGTCCAGGAACGTCTCGACTTCGCGACAGCCGAACGCGACCGGGTGCTCAACAAGCAGGAGACCGCTGCCAGGCAGTGGTACGCCGATCACGATCTTCCCTACAAGAACGTCAACGCCCGTCGCCGTGACCCCGAGGACATGAAACCGCCTCGGCACGTGGGACTGACACCCGAGGAAAAGGGCATCCTGAAAGTCCGGGAACAGGACGTCTGGATCTGGACCCGTCGACTCGAACGTTACCAACCGATGGCCCAGGCGGTCTTCAATGGCCCTGTCAGTTTCAAGAACGGCCGCAAGTTGCGTCGGCCGAAACAGGTCAACCGCAAGTGGAGACCCGAGAACTTCATCCTCGGCGGCGGTTCGCTCCTGGCTCCGCTCCAACCAGTCCAACCCGGTGTGCTCAGCGGCACCGGACTCGTTTCCGATCAGCCGACCACCGACAGGTTCTCGATCACAACCCAACTCGACGGCCGACGACTGGCCCTGGCACGTTGGATTGCCAACGACAACAACCCGCTGACGGCCCGGTCCATCGTCAACAGAATCTGGCAACACCACTTCGGCCGGGGACTCGTGCATACGGCCAACAATTTCGGGGCCAGGGGCAGCAAGCCAACCCACCCGGAACTGCTCGACTGGTTGACGGCCGACTTCATCGCCCACGGCTGGAGAATCAAAAGGCTGCACCGTCAGATCCTCTCGAGCAAGACCTACCGGCGGTCCAGTCGACCGGCCAACTCCCGGAAACAGTCCGTCGTCGATCCCGGTAACAACCTGCTGGGCTCGTTTCCCATCCGACGTCTCACGGCCGAGGAATTCCGCGACAGCACGCTGCTGGTCAGTGGCGAATTGAATCGACAGGTCGGGGGGGTGCCGATCATGCCAGAAATCAATCTCGAGGTGGCTCTGCAGCCACGCATGATCCAGTTCTCGATCGCCCCGGCCCACCAGCCATCGCGAACACCGGCCGAACGAAACCGTCGCACGCTCTACGCTTACCGGGTTCGCGGCCAGGCCGACCCATTCCTGGAGATCCTCAACCTGCCCAATCCGAACGAATCGTGCGAGTCACGCAACGCTGCGACCGTCTCTCCCCAGGCCTTCACACTGATGAACAGCGACGTGATGACCGATCGTTCGATCGCGTTCGCTCTGCGTGTCAGAAAAGAAAAACCCGGGAACACGTCCCTCTGGATTCGCCGGGCCGTTCAACTGGCCTACGCCCGGGTCCCCACGCCAGCAGAACAAAAAACCCTGCACGCCTACCTGGCCGAAATGCAGGGTTACCACGCCCAACACAGACCACAGCGAATCGAGTATCCGAAACAGGTGGTGCGGTCGCTGGTCGAGGAATTGACCGGCGAACCATTCGAATTTGTCGAGAAGCTCAACGTCTACGAGAACTACGTCCCGGACGCAAAACCCTGGACGGTTGATGCCGACACGAGAGCATTGGCCGATGTGTGCCTGTTGCTGCTGAATTCCAACGAGTTCCTGTACCTGTACTGAGACGAAAGCCACTTCGAATGACGGCCGTCCCACGTCGTGACTTCCTGTTTGGCCTTGGCTCCTCCCTGGGGGCCCTCGCACTGACTGACCTCCGTGCCGAGGACAAGAGGAGCAATGGACAATTGCCCCGGGGCAAAACGACACACCCGCCCAGAGCCAAGGCGGTGATCATGCTGTTCATGGAGGGTGGTCCCTCTCAGGTCGACACGTTCGACCCGAAACCAAAGCTCACTCAACTCCATCTCTCCGAGTCGACCCGGACCAGGGGGCTGGCCACCGGAAAGCGGTTCTACGTTGGCAGTCCGTTCAAATCGCGTCGAGTTGGTGAATCTGGCATCGAGATGAGCGACCGCTGGAAATTCCTGGCCGACCCTGCCGTCGCCGACGAATTGTGCGTGTACCGCGGCTGCCAGGCTTCATCGCTGAACCACCCCGAGGCCCTGCTACACATGAACACCGGTAGCCGGCTGGGTAGCGACCCGGGAATCGGTTCCTGGGTGAACTACGGCCTGGGGTCGGAGAACCGCAACCTGCCCGGCTACGTGGTGATGACCGAACTGGCCTTGCCCCAGGCTGGTCCGGCCAACTGGGCCAACGGGTTCCTGCCCGCCCGGTTCCAGGGCACACGCCTGAGATCGACCGGCTCGCCGATCCTCGACCTCAACCCACCACGATACAAGTCGCGGGCTCACCAGCGACGAGCTCTCGACCAACTGGCAATCCTCAACGCCCACCACGCCAAACGACACCCCGAGCACGCCGAGTTGCAGGCGAGAATGGCCAGCTACGAACTGGCCTACCGCATGCAAATGGCCGTTCCGGGAATCGTCGACATCGACAAGGAACCCCGTCATCTGCAGCAGGCCTACGGACTGGAACGCAAGGAAACCGCCGCTTTCGGACGGCAGTGCCTGATGGCTCGACGACTGGTCGAGCAGGGTGTGCGGTTTGTACAGATCTTTTCCGGCGGATGGGACAGTCACGATTACCTGGAACGAGGTCACTCCTCCCGCATCGCCAGCGTCGACCAGCCCATTGCGGCCCTGGTCAAGGACCTCAAGGCCCGTGGCCTGCTGGACGACACACTGGTGGTCTGGACCGGAGAGTTCGGACGAACTCCTGACAACAACTACCGCGGTGGTGTCACGGCACTGGGCCGCGGGCACAACGTCGATGCCATGAACATGTGGTTTGCTGGTGGCGGAACCCGCCCGGGAACGGTCGTCGGAGCCACAGACGATCTCGGGGCTGAAGCCACCGAGGTCGTCCACCCAATTCGTGACATTCACGTCACGATGTTGCACCTGCTGGGCCTGGACGACAACAAGTTGACCTACTTCCACGGCGGACGCTTCAAGCAACTCTCGCAATTCGGTGGTGAACTGATCCCCGAGATCATGGCATAAATCCCCCCCGTGCACTGCGACGACCCGGTGCCGCAAGCGACGCAATGGGATTGTGCCTGCCACAACGTCTGGACGTCGCTGTTCCGGCAGGTTGTCCGGTACAATCGGGTGGTCCGAATGTGCCGTTTGCCAGGAGGCAGAAACGTGAGATCGTTCACAAGATGCGGGTTTGGGTGCCTGCTGATCATTCTTGGTGCATCCCAAACAACCGCATTTTCCCAGGCCAGCACGTCAAAAACCGGCAAGTCCCTGTCTATTGGCAACGTGCCCGTGTCCAAGGTGCTCAAGCAACTCGGAGCACAGCAGGAGAAGGGCACGACGGGTCGGACACTCGATGGCCACTCCAGCCAATTCGAACGGGCAGACACCAACCGGGATGGAAAACATTCCGAGCGAGAATATGTCGACAACGGACGGTATCTGACAGCGCAGGCCCGTTCCGGAATTTTCCGGGCTGCCGACGAAAACGGCGACCGGTTTGTGACCAGGGCCGAGTACATTCTCAACCGGATCATCACCGACGAAGCCAAGCAACTCGTCCAGGCGATGGACGACGACAACGACGGCCGGGTCGAGCGGAGGGAGTTCGTCAAACACGCGACCAAACGCCTGGCTGACGAGAAGCTGGCTAACGAGGTGTTCTCGGCACTGGACCGCAACGCCGACGATTTGATTTTCGTCCCGGAGTACCTTCGAGTGTGGGGCAAGTGGGCACGTGCCGCGACAGAACCAGCAGAGAAACGGATTGCGGCACGCCGGGCTGAACTGGCCGCCGCAACGGACAAGCGAACCGATTCTCGGGAACAACGATCTCGTGGATTCAGACCTCCTGATGGCTCGGGCAGCCGTTTTGGAGGCGGTCCTCCTGGCCCGGCACAGTTTGTCGAAAACGCGCTGCGGTATGACGCGGACAAGGACGGCAAACTGGACCGACAGGAATTGATGAAGCTGGCCGAGAGCCTGGGCCGTCGTCGCGGCGGACGAAGTGGGTCTGGAAGACCCAGCCGGTTCGGTGGACGAGGTTCCAGTAGACGACCTCAGCGACCCACTCCCGAACGTGTCGACAAAAAGCGAACCAACGATGCCCCCTGATGGTCGCCACGTGCGATACAACACTGCATGGATCACCGGTCCGGTCATCCTCTTGATCGCCGCCGGGGTCATCACAGCCGGGTTGTTTGTGCAACAGGCTCTGCAGGCATCACGGCCGGCGACTCCGGCATTGTTCGATCATGGACTCACGCCTGTCTCGGTGAAAGCGCCAGCGGCATGGACCAACCGCCAGTGTGGCACGTGTCACGTCGAAGCATTCCGAGAGTGGAAGGCCAGCCGACACGCCGCTGCCGCGACAAACAAGAAGTTTCGTGTCGAGTGCACTCAGCCAATCGGCGGCCGACGACAGTGGTGCCTGAACTGTCACGCCCCGACCAATCCCAGTGCCGGCCAATTGCCCACCGAGGTGCCACACGGACTCAAAAGTCTCTTCACCGACCAACCACAATGGCTCGTTGACGGGGTCGATTGCCTGACCTGCCACGTCCGCGACGGCAAGGTGTTGACGACACGAATCACCAGGGCTGGCCAGGCCGCTCACCCACTTCGATTGGCACCCGAGTTGGGAACCGCGGAATTCTGTGGCGGATGCCATCAGTTTGCTTTCAAGAGTGCCCATTTCGGAGACGAATTTCACGGAAAGTTGCAGCAGGCCAGCATGGAAGAGTTCCTGGATTTTCGTCGCGACGGCGGTAGCCAGGAGAGTTGTCACGAATGCCACATGCCCGACGGCAATCACCTGATGCCAGGCGGTTACAGCAACGAGATGCTCAACCAGGCCCTCGAACTCGACCTGTCCGCAACGTGGCAGAGCCAGCCTCCCGGTATCAATGTCCGCGTCTCGGTCAGTGCCAAGGGCGTTGGCCACCGGATGCCAGGTGGAGAACATTTTCGATTCCTGACGCTGTACACGGACCTCCGCGAGGCCGACACGCCTCCGATCGTTCACCCCCTTGTGGAACCGATGTCCGAACACGAGGAACCCGTAGCACAGCCCAACACGGTCCGTCGGGTCGTCGAGTGGCCACGAGTCGAGATCATGCGACGCGAACTGGGACTGCGTGAGCGGGGACTCGACCCCGGTGCTCCGTTGAGTTCCGACACGCGTTTGCTCCCCGGTGAACGGCGAACGTTCCGGTACTTCGTTCCCGCCAAAGACCTTCCCGAGAGTTCCGCGCACCGGGTCTCGGCTGAACTCCGTTACCACAAGATGGGTGACCTGGATGCGAGGCGGTTCGGGTTTGATCCTGGCGAGGTCATTCACACCATCATGCGCAAGGAAGAACCGGTCCACCGTGAGGGTGCCGACCGGTGAAGAAACCTCTCGTGCGAACCTGGCCACTGGCGGTGCTGATACTGGCCGTGGTCCTGTGGTACTGGCCAGCCACGCTGATGGGCCGGGTGCCGGGTGAAGGCATGGTCTCGTTGGGGGACCTGCCGCTGTTTTCCTTCCTGGGACGCGCGTTCGAGTCGGGCCGGGTACCGCTGTGGAACGAACTGGCCGGTTTCGGATCGCCGGTACTGGCCGAGGGTCAACTCGGAGTCCTCTACCCACCACACCGACTGCTGTTCGGATGTCTTGAAGCTTCCACCGCGTTCGTCATCTCCCTGGTCCTGCACACGGTGTTGGCGGGGTCACTCACCTACTGCTGTGCCCGCGGAATCGGACAGTCGCGGTCCGCAAGCCTGATGGCGGGGTTGGTCTTTTGCGGGCAGGGTTTCTTTATGGCCCGGACCGACTTCGTCTGGGCGTCGACCACCGCCTGCTGGCTGCCACTGGCGGTGCTCGCCACCTGGAAATGGATGCAAGAGGGGCGCTGGGTGTGGCCGGTGACACTGACCGGGGTCCTGGGCCTCCAACTGCTGGCCGGTCACTTCCAGGTGGCTTTCTTCACGGTGGTGATCGTACTGGTCATCAGCACGATCCTCGGAATGCGGAACGTCTCGGAAGCCCCGCGCCAATCCTGGTCATCGGCCGGTCGTGGTGGACTGGTGTTGCTGGCGATCACCAGCGGAATCGTACTCGCGGCAGCCCAGTTGGCACCAACCGCAGAACTATTGATGCGGGCAGACCTGAGAGGCCGCGGAACGGCCTACCTGCAAAGTCACTCGCTGCCACCAGCCCACCTGCTCGTCAATCATCTCGCCCCGGGCACACTGGCCGGATACGCTGCAGCCGAACCGCTGACCTGGGTGCCCTTTCGAAGTTCTTCACGAGAGAGTCTCTGCTACGTGGGCCTGCTGCCCTGTCTGCTGGCGATCTGGGTCCTGGTTGCCTGCCGACACGACCGAGATGTGAAGTTGCTGGGTGGCGTACTGGTCCTGACCCTGTTGTTCTCGATGGGCCGATTCGTGCCAGGATCGACCTGGTTGCTCTCGTTGCCGGGTTTCGACTGGTTCTCGGCACCGGCGCGATGGAGCGTCGCCAGTGGCCTGTGCTGGGCACTACTGGCCGGACGCGGGCTCGACCAGATGCCGCACGCGGTGATCCAGCGGTGGAGTGGCCGACTCGCGCTGACCGCCCCCGTTCTCGTCGTCGTGGGCCTCGTCGTCATCTCGCTGACCGCGGTCGAGGACGGTGGAAACACGGAGAAACTGGCCCGGGTGTTCAGCCAGTTCCGCAGCATGCTTCCGGGATTGGCTCCCCTGGCATTGAACCTGGCAGTGCTTGGACTGCTGGCGTGCGGTGCGTTGTATGGCGTCCTGTCACGTCGACAGCGGTGGATCGCACTGGCCCTGGTCTGGGTGGCAGTTGATCTGGGCTGGACGGGAGGACTGTTGCGACCGATGTCCTGGGAACCACGTGTCAGCCCGGTGGAACAGAGCCCGGTGCTGGAATCGCTGGCCAACCACAAGCAACAGCGCACCGCCGGCAGCTTTGGGAACAGCCCGATGCGATTGGGAATCGCCAACTTCACCAACGACGGCACCGCGGACATCAACCGGTTCTGGGAGAACTGGGTTCCACCACATGAACATCTCTGGAGGAAAACGCTGGCGACCATCCCCTCGACAACCCGCTGGAACGACATGGCCGTCCGACTTCAGAGCAGCCCCGGCCACATGGACTCGGACGACATCGAGTTCCTGAGGCTGGCCAACATCAGGTTGCTGTACGGAGTGTTCGACAGCGAACAGTTCGACAGGGATTTCCCCCTACGAACGTCGGAGACAATCCGCGACGAATGGTTGACGCGACAGTACTTTGGGAGATTCCTGGCATCGACCTTTCTCCCCGACTCCACCTGGTCGCTCTGGACACTCGACGACACGGTGGTTTCAGCCCGGGCCTGGCTGTTCCCTGTCGGCACTCCGCCGGAAGCCGGCACCGATCCGCGACTGTACCTCCGCCCCCCCCCGGCGAGGAGGCACATGCTGGACTCGCAACCGGCGGTGCCGCTGACCGACATCACCGACCGGGGTGAGACGGTCGTCGTCCGCGGCAACGCGTCCTCGAGGTCCGTGCTTGTCCTGTCGGATCTCCAATACCCTGGCTGGGAAGCGGTGCTCACGACGTCGGACAAATCCAGCCGGGTGCCCATCGCACCAGCATTCGGTGGATGGAAAAGTGTGGAGATTCCCGGATCGGGACAATTCGAGTTGACCTTCAGTTTCCGACCACCGATCTACCGGGTCGGCGCGACGGTCTCATTGGTGGCCCTGTTTGTGTGGCTCATCCTGATGGCGACGACCACGTGGCACCACGTTCGACTGATGCGTCGTCGTGCCTGAGACGCAAGACCGCGGAATCGGAGATCACATCTTCTCGCGACCTCGACGCTGGACCTCCCGGATCACCTCGCTGATCGACAGGTCCGGGGAGAGGTCCGCCGGCCTCTTGCCAACCCCCTCGAGAATATTGGTCTCGTTCCATTTCGCATAAAACCGCGGCGGCAATGCCGGGTCGCTCTTCCCGTGCAGCCGCTCGGGAATCTCGGACCACTCCGCTGTCCGTTGATCTCGCCAACGAGAATAGTAGGACTGCAGGGTGCGACGCTGACTGCTGCCGGGTTTCAATCGCCCGCCATGAATCGCGCGGGCATGGAAGAACACGGCGGTCCCGGCAGGCCCCAGGACATCCACTCCGGCATCGAGTGGCACTTCCAGTGGATCCAGGTCCACCAGTCGGTTGTGCGTCTCGGGCACGATCGAAAAACAGTGGTCCCGTTCAGTGACGTCGCTGAGATACACCATCACCGAGACGGCATCGATCTCCATCCTCCGGTCGTACTCGCGAACAATGTCCCGGTGCCACCCCTTGATCTCGTCGAGATTCGCGGTCGGCTCGCGGAGCATGATCGCAAATTCCTCGAAGGTGATCTCCTCGCCAATGATCCTCCGCAGGATATCCAGCACCCTCGGATTCTCGATCGCCTCGTCGAAGTCCGCCGTGTCGGGGAGCACGTTGGTGCCCTCGCAGAACGAATCACTCAACTCGACCCAGCGGTCCGGGAAGGCCAGTCGGTGCCGATCAATCGCAGCGTTGAAGTGGAGCAATTGGTCGGCGTCGACCGCATCCTCGATCCGGAGAAATCCCTGCTCGTCGAATTCACCGGCGAGTTGTTCCAGTTGCCTGTCGGTGTAGAACTGGCTCATCCAGGTCACTCCATTTCAACCGGTACATTGACGACTTCGAGTCGCCAGTCTTCAAAGGACCGGGACGTCTTGAGAATCCCGATCGTGTCGAAGGCGTAGGAATTGCCGATGCCGTAAAGGCTGTCGGGGGCCACGTTGAGAGTCCAGACCGATCGATCGGGCACCGGCCGTTGCCGTTTTGTTTCGATCACCGATTTCAGATCCGTCTTCGTGCTCGTGGCGCGTCGCCTGCCATCGGTGGCTTGCCAGTGCCGAAAACTGCCATTGGAGGCAACCAGCCGATTCATCATGGCATTCGGAACACTCGAATGCTGGTGCGCCCGGAAGACCGATCGGAGCTTTGCCCGACCACCGCTGGCAAAACCCAGCAGGTAGCGGGTCGCGGATTGCCCGAAGACGAACGCCCCACGTCGCGGATCAAAGGAAAGGGCGGGATCGTCGGCGAACACCGAATAGTCGCTCCACATGAATCCAATCGTTGCCGGCACCGTGGGCGACCGGGGACGAAAATCCACCATCCTCGCGTCGAGAAGCCTCTTCAATTTTGCGTCCGGCGTCGACAGCCAGTCGGGATGATCGGACAGGAATTTCGCTCGCGACAGTTCACCCAGCATCCGAAATTTCCGGGGACCACTCGCGTTGAGCAACGGTCGTGGGTCGAATCCCGGCTCCATGCCCCCGTGGTTGCACTGAACGAAATCGTCGCCGACTCCCGCATAGATCACAACCGGCAGGAAATCGTACATCCTCCAGATCGACAACGGCATCGTGTCACGACCGTACTTGGTTTGAACCTCCTTCAAGAACCCGTACCGCGCGGTCAATCGGAAATCCTCGTGGTTCCCACGAACGAAAAACACGCGATGGGGGTTGGCCAGCTTGAGACGCAGCAACGTGTAGATCACCTCCACGCCATACGCCCCGCGGTCGGTGTAATCACCCAGAAACATCAAGTAGGTATTCGGACGCTTGATCTGGAATCCCGACATACGGCCGCTGCGGTTCAACCACTCGAGAGTCGAAATGAACGAACGAATGTCGCCGTGAAAATCGCCGTGAAAGACCAGTTCCGCCCCCGGTTCGGCGACGAGTTTCTGTGCGAACGGCTGGAATCGGATCGCCGACCGCATGAAGTAGGCACGCCTTGTGTCAAAGAATTCCTCGGGAACCGGTTTCTCCCCGACCCAATTGGACGGTTGAGCAATGGCGGCTTGCCTGGTCTGCACGAACAACTTTTCGACAAGCTGCTGCACGGCCCGAAAATCCTTGAGCGGCAGTTGGTCCTTGCTGGGAAACCGGCCTCGCAGCGTCCGGTTGGAGGGTGTTTTCAGACAACGGTCCTTCCAGTCGCTGTATCCAATTTCCTCAGCCGCAACACGACCAACATCCAGGCAAACAAGAGCCAGGACCAACACGAACAATGGACGGATCACTTCAATTCCCGGAGATGCCATTGGTTTGTTGCGAATCATCAGGCCAGCACCTTCCTGACCACGTTGCCACTCACATCCGTCAACCGGAAATCGCGTCCCTGGTGGCGATAGGTCAGCCGCGTGTGATCGAGTCCCAGGCAATGCAATATCGTGGCCTGCAGGTCATGAATATGCACCCGGTCCTCGATAGCGTGGTACCCCAGTTCATCGGTCCGACCGATCACCTGGCCACCTCGGACCCCACCCCCGGCCATCAGCATCGTGAACCCGAACGGATGGTGGTCTCGGCCCTGGTGACCGGGTGAATTGCCGCGGCGAACTTCGTTCATCGGTGTCCGCCCGAACTCACCGCCCCAGACCACCAGCGTGTCATCGAGCAGTCCCCGCTGCTTCAGATCGGTGAGCAACGCGGCTGCCGGCCGATCGGTCATCTGGCAATCGACCTTCAGCAACTTGTCGAGATCCAGGTGGTGGTCCCAGTCGGAATGAAACAGTTGAACAAACCTCACTCCCCGTTCGATCATGCGACGGGCCAGCAGGCAATTCGTGCCGTACCACTGTGTGGTCTTGTCGTTCAAACCGTACAGTTCGAGTGTTGCGGCCGATTCATCGGAAAAGTCCAACAGCCCGGGAGCCTCGACCTGCATCCGGTAGGCCAGTTCGTAAGACGCGATACGAGAGGAGATCTCTCGATCCCGTGTCTCGGCCATTCTCATGGTATTGAGTCGCCGTATGGCATCCAGTCGCACCCGCTGGAATGAGTCGTTGACCCCCGCAGGATTTTCGAGATGCAGGATCGGCTCGCCCTTGCTGCGAAAAGCCACGCCACGATAGGACGAGGAGAGGAACCCGTTTGTCCACAATGACGGCCCGACCAGGGAAGCCGGCTTGGAATACGACGTGAGCACCACGAACGCGGGCATGTTCCGCGACTCACTGCCCAGCCCATAACTGACCCAGGCCCCCATGCTGGGATGTCCAAACATCGGTGTTCCGCAATTGAGCAGCAACTGGCCGGGGTGGTGATTCGCTGTATCGGTCACCATTCCACGCAACATGCACAGGTCGTCGGCGAGACCGCCCAGGTGAGGCAATCGGTCCGAAAACTCCATCCCGCACTCGCCGTGCCTGGAGAACGTCCGCGGCGTCGCCATCACGGTGGCACCCGCCTTGATCACCGGGTCATTCAACCCCTCCAGGAACGATTCGGGAACCGCCTTGGCATGCAACTGCTGCAGTCGTGGCTTGGGATCGAAGAGATCCAGTTGGCTGGGACCACCCGACATGTTGAGAAAAATCACGTTCCGGGCAGTCGGAACGTGGTGTGGCTGTCGCAACAGAAACGGGTCCGTGTCCTGGGCAGCCAGGCCGTCCTGTGCCAACAACCCCGACAGCGCAACGGTTCCGATTCCCAGTGTGCCATCACGCAGAAACCGGCGGCGGTCGTGAAGAGTCGAAAGAACTGCGCCACTCATGGTTCAATCCCGCGTAATAAACTCGTGCAGGTTCAACACCACGCTACAAACCCCGGTCCACGCACCCAACTCGATGGGATCGCCCCCTCCAGGATTGTCCGCCACCAACTCGGCAACCGACCGGGGATCGCGCCTCAGCACCTCGACCAACCGACGATAACTGGCCAGCAACTCGTGCCGTTCCTGGGCACTGGGCAGCCGTGAGATACAGATACGGAACAAGCGGTCCATTCGTTGCTGGTCATTGCCATCGCATTCAATGAGAACCCGCATGGCCAGCGCCTTCGAGCACGCAAAAAACATCGGATCATTCAGCAACGTCAATGACTGCAACGGCGTGTTGGACCGTTCGCGCCGGGTACAACAATCACGGGCATTGGGAGCATCGAAGGTCGCAAGTTGAGGAAACGGGGTGGCACGCTTGATGAAGATATACAGCCCGCGACGAAACCGGGCGTCACCACCACTGACCGACCACCCGCTCTTTCCGAATCCGCCCATCACCGTGCTGGACGATTGGGGCGGTCGGACGCTGGGTCCCCCGAGGGTCCTGGAGAGCAGCCCACCAGCCGCCAGCGAACTGTCGCGAATCGCCTCGGCAGTCAGCCGCAAGCTGGACTGGCGGGCCAACAACCGATTCTCGGGATCCCGATCCTGAAGTTCAGGCCGAACATGAGACGACTGCCTATAAACCGCCGAGCAGACAATTTGCCTGTGCAGCCACTTGGTGCTCCAACCGGAAGCCACGAACCGGCTTGCCAACCAGTCAAGCAGGTCGGGATGAGTCGGTTGTTCTCCCTGGGTGCCAAAATCCTCTGAGGTTGAAACGAGGCCACGTCCGAAGAACTCCTGCCAGATCCGGTTCACCGTGACCCGTGACACCAGCGGATTGTCTCGCGAGACAAGCCACCGCGCCAGTGCCAACCGATCTCTCGAAACCGGCTTGCCCAGTGGCGGAAGAAACCTGGGAGTCCCCGGCTCGACCGCCGGACCACGGTCGTTGTAAACCCCGCGATTCTGAAAAAACGCTCTCCGCGGGTTCTGCGTTTCACGCATGGTGGCCGCCCTGCTCACACCGGGCAATTCCCGGTTCAACGCATCGATTCCACTCTTGATCTGGCTCAAGCCCAGTTCACTGAAGCGTTGAGAATCGATGTCGGACCCGAACCTCAGGAAGTACTCGAAGATTTGGTCACGTTGCCACTGCGACCGCTTCGCCGGTTCCAGCTTGACGATCTCCTGCCCCTCCAACTGCCCCTCGCCAAGTCCCTGCCGCCAGATCAAGCCAAGGATTTCCCAACGCCTGTCCCAGCGGTAGTCCTCGCCGGGATTCGCATCCGCCCGCAACAGCCGCAACTCCCATCGCCGCTGCAACTCTTGGATTTCCTCGGAACGACGCCCCATCAACTCGCGTCGACGCCGGTCATAGTCGGGTCGCTTTTTCAAGTAGGGTTCCAGTTCGCCCGGCAAGGGGGCGTCGATGTTCACTTCGTCGGCCGAATTGAAGAACGCATACAATTCGTAGAATTCTCGCTGGGTGATCGAGTCGAACTTGTGGTCATGACACGCCGAGCAACCAATGGTCGAACCCAGCCATACGGTGCCAACGGTGCTAACCCGGTCCTTGACCTGCATCACCCGGAACTCCTCGACGTCGGCCCCACCCTCGCGATTGCTGAGCGTTTGACGGAGAAAACCGGTCGCGATCTTCTGCTGGATCGTCGCGTCCGGCAGCAGGTCACCGGCCAGTTGCTCGATCGTGAAACGGTCAAAGGGCATGTCGTCGTTGAGTGCCTCGACAACCCACTGCCGAAACCGCCACGCAACCGGTCGCAACTGGTCAGTCAGGTAACCGTCACTGTCGGCGTAATGAGCGGCATCGAGCCAGGGCCGCGCCCAGCGTTCTCCATAGTGTGGTGATGCCAACAGGCGATCAACGACTCGCTCAAAAGCACCCGGTTGCGTGTCGTTGACGAATGCCGCGACCTCTCCAGGAGTCGGTGGCAACCCGATCAAGTCGAGCGTGACCCGGCGAATCAGCGTCTCACGACCGGCCGCCGCTGATGGAACAAGCTTCAACGCGTCGAGCCGCCGCAACACGAACAAATCGACGGCGTTGCGTGCCCAGCCGTCACCACCAGCTTGAGGCACCTGGGGACGAACGATCGGCCGATACGCCCAATGCTGTTGCTCTGCCGGATCAGCGTCGGCCGCCAGCGCGTTTGCAGAAACGACGCCGAGGACAACAAGACTCCCAAAGGCGAAACCGACTCTGCAAAAAGTCGGTCCGGGTTTCCCATCGCGTTTCCTGGCACGACTCATGGACTCGCCCCTGGAACCACCGCATGGGAATCATCCTCCGTGACAAGGAAAAAACCCAGCGGTTGATCATCGTCGTCGGTGATCAGCCAGGCGTTCTTGGAATAACTGTTCTGCTTCCGTGTCGCGCCCGGAGCCAGTCGGGCGTAGAACTTCAACGCTCCATTTCCGTAACCAATCCAAAACAGCTTGACCGGTTTTTTTGACCTGTTTTCAAACAGGATCTCGCAATTGATCCCGGTCTCTGATTTCGCCGGAGCCTCGCCGCGACTGGTCACGTCGACCCACTTCAACGCGACTCTCTTTTTTGGTTTCTCAACTTCGCTGGAAAAACTCGAAGCCAATTTGCTCAGGTCGACACCACGAACAATCCTGGTCTTGGCCAGGGCCTGCTGAAGCCTCGCCACACCGTCGTCGGTCACATCGGTTTGCCAGAGATACAACCGCTTGAGCGTTTTGCACCGGGTGAGTTTTTCGAGAGCCTTGTCGGTGATCTTCGTGCCGAACAGGTTCAGGTACTCCAGGTTGTCCAGGCCAGCCACGTGCTCAATCCCCTTGTCACCAACCTTGGTCATCTCGAGATGCAACCAGCGCAACTTGTCGAGTCCCTTGAGATGCACCAATCCATTGCTGGTGATTTTGGTCCTGCTCACGTTCAACCACACGACGTTCTTCAGTGCGGCAACATGAACAAGTTCCTTGTTGGTCAGGCGTCGGCCACGCAGGTGGAAGTCGACCGCCCACTCCTTGCCGACCGGTCTCACGGTTCCACCAATTTTCCGGATCGCCGCGACCGCATCGGCGGTCTCGTCAGCGCCAGCCCACGACGAATCGCAGAGCACGAGCAGCGAGACGATCAACACGCGCCCCACCAACTGGTGACGACACACATCCGATCCGTTTCGTCCTGCTGCGATCACCACGGTTCAGGGTCCCTCGCTTCAAAACAGAGGCAGAGGCTTTCCGCCACAGATCTGGAAAGGCCGCCCCTCGCGATCGGGGAGTTCCGTACGGGGATCGATGCCCATGGCCGTCAACACCGTCGCATGAAAGTCACCCGGCGTGCAGGAATTCGAAGCGGGCCGCGCACCATCGCGATCGCTGCTTCCATAAACCTGTCCGCCACGAATGCCTCCACCGGCCATGATCTGCGTGAACACCGCCGGGAAATGATCACGACCGCCGTTCTTGTTGATCTTGGGAGTCCGCCCAAAGTCGGTCACCACCACCACGAGCGTCTCGTCCAGCGAGCCGCGTTGTTCAAGGTCGGTCAGCAATGCGGAAAGCGAACGATCAAACACCGGCAGCAATCGTTTCTTCATCTTGGGAAAATGGCCGCGGTGGGTGTCCCAGTTGTCGCCACTGCCGCCGGCCAGGTCGCCGGCTCCGGCGTTCACCTGGACAACAGGCACTCCCGCTTCTGTCAGCCGGCGCGCGAGCAACATGCTCTGTCCACCGATGTGGTCACCGTACATCACCCGGATTCGTGGATCCTCGTTTTCGAGGTCGTAGGCTTCCTTGACCGGAGAACTGAGCAGCATCTCGGCTGCCATCTGTCGAAACCGGTCGAATCGTTTGAAATCGGCTTGCGCACCAACCTGCCGTTCGAGTTTTTCTCGAAGCGTACGGCGCCCCTCGACCCGATTGCGTCCCAGTTCCAGCTTCAATGCCAGTTCGCTATTCGTGTATCGCGACGTGCCGCCGTACGGTTTCCCCGCGGGCGTCCGCATCATGATCGGATCGTAATCCACGCCCAACCACCCACCAAACTGCCCCTGGATCAATGCGCCGTTGTCGTAATTCAGGTACGGCATGGCGATGGCCGGCGGCGTCCCACCAGGCACCTCACAGAACCGCGAAACCATCGCTGTCAACGATGGCCAGTTCTTCCGATCCTTGGCCTTTCCCAGGGGCGCCTTCTGACCAGTGATGCTCGTGTAAAGGGCTCCACCGTGCGCCCCAACGTGGTGATTCAACGAACGAATGACAGCCAATTTCTCGGAATGCTTCGCCATCAACGGGATGTGCTCGGAAAATTGGACGCCCGGAGTAGCGGTCGAAATCGGCTGAAATTCGCCTCTCAATTCCGACAGGGCCTCGGGCTTCGGATCCCAGGACTCCTGGTGGGCGATTCCACCCCACAGGTAGATCACGATGCATGACTTGGCCGGAGATCCTGATTCTGCGTCCGCGCGCAACCCAAAGAACGTCGGAAGCGTGAGCCCGGCCAGGCCAACGCCATCCCGTATGAAGCTTCGCCGCGAGAACCGCTGTCGCAGAATCGTTCTCTCCCGATTGAACCCAACCAACCCTGATCGGCTCAAAGGTAACAGCTGGTGACTTGTGGGTCAGCCTATCATCGCCGAGACAACTCGCCCTGAAACCGATCAAGGAGTGGTTGGACTCTTTTTCAGCAAGCCACGCACCACCTCCAGCAGCTTGGTGCTTTCGGAGTTCGTATCGGTCCTGGCCTCCAGCAACGTGAGTGCCCGTTGCAGGTGGCGTTGCGCCTCGGGCTGACGGTCGGTCTCGGTGTAGAGCCGTCCAAGACCGACATGAACAGCCGGGAGGTCATCGTTCAGTTTGAGCGCCTCGTGCAAGTGGTGCTCAGCCTGCTCGAGTTCACCCCGTGCCTGCAGGGCGAACGCCAGTTGAACATGAGATTCCGTACGTCGCGGATCTCGTGACAGCACAATCCTGTGATGCCGGATCGATCCATCAATGTCTCGTTCAGATGACAGCAGCATCGCCAGTTGAAAGTGGGCCTCGGTGTTCCGATCGGCACTCAGCAAGAGAGCCTTCTCGAGAGATTGCCTGGCCTGTTGCAACTGGCCTTGCCGCTTGAGCTGGATTCCCAGTGTCAGGTGAGCGTGGGCGTGGTCGGGCACGACTGCGACCAGTTTCCTGTACCTCTCGATCACCTGGATATCCCGAGCCGTGGCGTCACCAAACACGTAGTCGTTCCACCATTGGGAAACGGCCATGGCCCCGATGGCCAACAGGAATGGGGTCCACTTCAGTGCGTGGGACAGTCCCTCGGTGAGTGGCCGTGTTTCCGGAGCACTGGCGGAATCACCAATGCCCAGTCCCGCACGTGTTTCCTGTTCACGCACCTTCCAGATGAAACCATCCAGGTAAAAGTGCATCAGCGTCGACGTCCAGATGACCGACACCATCAGTTCCTCCAGCGATTCCCCGCCCAGGAACTCGGGCAACCTGGTCCCCGCACCGTAAGCCGCCACCAGGGCAATGTAGACAAAGACCATCAGTCCGCTACGACGAAACAATTGGCGGACCAGGCCACCAACCGGAGCAGCCTGGTCCACCCGTTTGCGGTTGAACACCCAGACAATCGCCAGGTACTGCACGTCGTGAAAAATCTCGAACAACGTGATGCCCACGATGATGCTGTCGACCATCACCATCGAGAACCACCAGAAGCCAAAACTGATCATCATGGAAAGCAGCCGTATCCAGGTGGATGTCCGAAAACGAGACCTCTGCGAGAACTCGTGGACCAGGAACACCGTCGTGATCACCGCGGTGCCGACGAGCCAGGCGGTCCGAAATCCACCGACCCATCCGGAGGGGATCAATGGCCCTCCGGTTCGGTAAAACGTCTCCAGCAAGCGGAAGACCCGGCCGTCTGAACACACCATCCCGGCACCAAACCAGGACACGCACATCAACCAGTCGAGTCGTGCGGAGTGGGGACCGGGCTGGCCGGTCTTGGCCGCATAGATTCTCAGGAAACCGTAGACCTGCATCAGCCCGTGCCAGAACCCCCACAGCACGAGCACGACTTCCATACCGCCCCGCAGGTCCGAAAAGAGCAGCGGCACCGAAACGCCCAGCAGCAGGATCGGCCCCAGCGTCAACCGGATACGGAAACGTCGAAAAAGTGCCCGATCCCCGTACGCACGCAACATCCCCGGCAGGTGATGGCCGGTGGCACCCAGTGTTCCGACAATCGCGTAGATCATCTCGTCGGTGAATTGTCGACGAGACAGCAACACCAGGGGCAGAATCAGAAGCGGCGTCGCAACGAACAGCACCAGGTCGGCAACCGGACCGAGGATCCACGTCGATTGGGCCACGGGAGTTGGCCTGGTCGATGCTGCCTGGCTCAACGGTCTGCTCCCGACTGGGACCGGCATTGTTTGACGGACACGGCTGACAATGACATCGAGACGGTGGTTCTGTGAAGAGGATCTTGACGACCCGTGATTGTGAAGCCACGTGAGAGTGCGCGCGGGTTCCCTGATGGAGCCAGAACGTGATACGGACGATGATAACCTGTTTTTCCCGGGTTCATCGAGGAAAGGTGGATGGTGAGGTTCGACCGTTCCCGGGAAAACGGCACGTCCTCACGTTCTTCACCGATCACCGGTAACGATCACCTCGACGGGGATCACCGCGACCGTCAGGCGTCAGTCGATTGGTTGTGGCCTGTCCGGAAGGCTAGACTGATTTCCTGGTCCAACCGACCACGAGACCCGTTCTCGTGGTCTCTCTGACGAGAACCGGAGCATCTGATGAACAGGCTGTTGTCGTCCCTTGCCGTGTGTGCTGTGATTCTTGGAACCACCGGCATTGCCGGCGACCGCACGACGCCGGTTGATATTGGCAGCCGCCTGGAATTGCTGGTCGACGACACACTGGTCGACAAGCTCGAGGGACTGGCCTTCAAGCTGCATTCACCGCGGCCGGCCGAGGTGGCCCTGACATTCGACAAGCCCTGGGAAGGATCGGGCAACCACTACACCAGCGTCTTCCAGGATGAAGACGGTTACCACATGTACTATCACTCGGTTTCCGGCCGGAGCAACTCGGCCAGCGGCAAGGACTGGAAAAGCTACACGTGTTACGCAACCAGCCAGGACGGGGTGAACTGGTCCCGTCCCAGCCTGGGGCTGTACGAGTTCCAGGGTTCAAAGAAAAACAACATCGTCTTCCCGGGACCGTTCGGCTCCGGCGACGGGGTCCTATTGTTCCCGTACCCCAACACCAGGCCGGGTGCTCCACGCGAGCATCGTTACCTGGCTCCCGGGGCCCGTGTGCAGAGAACCAAGGATGGCGAGGTCATCCGGTTGTTCCTGTTCGCTTCGTCGGATCGCGTGCGGTGGCGCCAGGTCAGCCAGACCGCCATCATCAACGGACTGGGAACGAAAAATCCGAGCACCTACTACCCACCGGCCAACCTGCTCGACAGTGACCATTCATTGTTCTGGGACACCATCACGAAACGGTACATCCTTTATGTGCGTGACCAGCGAGTGCTGCCCGGCACTGGCGAGCGACTGAGGGCAGTGCGGCGTTCAACATCGACCGACCTCCGCAACTGGTCCTACCCGGAATGGACGCACATGAAGCCATCCCCCCCGGACCAGTTCTACACCTTCGGAGCCCGGCCCTACTTCCGCGCTCCTCACATGTACCTGGCTTTCCCCATGCGATATGTCCGCTGGCGGAATGCGCCACTGCCAGCCAAGTTCAAGAAGCAACTCGGCGTCGGTGTTTCTGACACTGTCTTTGTCAGCAGCCGGGACGGCCTCCACTGGGATCGCCGGTTTCTGGAAGCATTCATCCGCCCGGGACTCGACCCACTCAAGTGGACCGACCGCAGCAACCACACCTCGATGGGGCTCGTTCCCACCGGGCCAACCGAGATGTCGGTTTACACGCTCGAGTATTTTCGGCTGCCCGTCCCACGTGTCAGGCGACAGGTGATGCGGGTCGATGGCGTGGCATCAATCAACGCCCCCTACGCCGGTGGCCGCATGACAACAAGGCCACTGGTGTTCCACGGAGACCGGTTGTTCATCAACGCATCGACCTCCGCCAGTGGCGGTGTCCGCGTCGAGATCCTCAACTCCGACGGAACAGCCATTGACCGTTTTGCCGGAGACAACGCGCTGGTTTTCTTTGGCGACTCGATCAGGCAGGAAGTCCGATGGGACCAGGGACCGGATGTCAGTTCTCTGGCGGGGACACCGGTTCGCCTCCGGTTTCTCATGAAAGACGCAGATCTCTATTCATTTCGGTTCTCCAGTTCGAAATCGCCGGCTTCACCTGCGGGCGCCAATCGAAAGTGACCGTGCAACCGATACCGTCATGCCCGTTTGCCAACTGTTGCGAATCTGCCAAGAGTGAAGTCTGATCCGCTGACCCAGTGCCCTTGATTGCCAATTTCCCCCGGCTCTTGGAAGTTCCATTATGCTCCGCCTGTTCTGGTTCCTCGCCTGTCTTGTCACCACCCAACCGGTTTTTGCTGCAGAACTCGAACCGGCGTCGCTGGCCGAGTTGCAAATCGATCCGATGGCGATCGCCCGCGCCGAAGCACTGGTCAATGGCCAGGTCGAGCGGCAGGAAATCGCCGGGGTGACCGTCTGTGTACTCCGCAAGGGGCGAATCGCACACCTGAAGGCCTACGGATACCGCGATGCTGTCTCGGGCATCCCCGCCCGGATCGACGACATCGTGCGGATCTACTCCATGAGCAAACCCATCGTGTCGGTCGCGGCAATGCAGCTCTGGGAAAAAGGACATTTCCAACTCGACGATCCGATCGCCGACTACATCCCCTCCTTTCGACACATGAAGGTCCTGGTCACCGACAAGGACGGCCAGGGAAAGCCCCGTCACCGATTCGTGCCCTCGCGTCGACAAATCACCGTCCGTGATGTTTTCCGACACACCACCGGAATCGCCTACGGAGGCAGCCTGGTGGAACCGGTCAACCGGTTCTACGAAACCAACAAGTTGGTCTACTGGTACGAGGGAATGTCCCCGCCAAGATGCTCGCTGCTGGATGGCATGACGCGGCTGGGACGAGTGCCGCTGCTTCACCATCCAGGCGAGAAATTCACGTACGGACTGAATGTTGACATTCTCGGCCGACTCATCGAAATCTGCTCGGGCCAGAAACTCTCGGTCTATCTCCAGCAGCACATGTTCGAACCGCTCCAGATGGTCGACACCGCGTTCCATGTCCCCGACAGCAAGTTGGCCCGATTCGGGCCGGTCCACGACAAGAAAAATGGGGCCTTCTATCGCATTTCGGCAGCCGACACGAGTCCCTATCGACACCCACCACAATGGGAGTCCGGTGGTGGTGGCCTGGTCTCCACGATCTCTGACTACGCCAACTTCTGCCAGGCAATCCTGGACGGAGGACATCTTGGGACACGACAGATCCTCAAGGCCAGCACCATTGCCCTGATGTTTGACAACCAGCTTCCCAAGACCGAATCACGTCGGTTCGGCCTGGGGTTCGGACTTGTCGACCACGATTTCGGCAGCAAGCCTCGCACCAGGCGTGCAACCGCCTACCGCTGGGGTGGTTACGCCAGCACCAAGTTTCACATCGTACCGGAAGAAAAACTGGTGATGATCACGATGAGACAGCGCATTCCCGGCAACAGTGTCTGCTGGGACAAGCTGGTGCCGATCATTCACTCGGGATTGAAACCGCTGGCGAAGTAGCCACGGTGCCACTGGAACCTCAGGCGGTGCCGGTTTCCGAATCAACCTCTTCGGTGGCATCCGCGGGCCAGACATCACCCATTCGTGCGCAAATGCCGTCGACAAGTGTTCCACGAAAATCGAGGCTGATCCCGGGTTCCTTCTGCATGCGGACCTGCTTCAACCGAACACCCAACATTGTTCGCGACTTGGCCATGATCATCTCGTCAAACGGCAGAAACAGCGGGGGGTGTCCGGGCCGCATGATGGTCCAGGGCCTGACCTTCACACCTCGCTCGGTCGCCTCGACGACGATGCAGTTGTTGTAGCCGCACCACCCTCTCAACGAGAGGCTCTGCATCCCCCACGTGTGACCGACCGTCATCTCCGACATGTCGTCACGGTAGACCCGGGCCAACCGATTCCATCCCCCCGAAAACGACAACACCCCGACAATCGCAAACCATCCGAGGATGACACCGGGCGCCAACAAGACAAACAGCCAGTCAGCCAGCATTGGGTTTGACTCCCGAAGCGGATTGATACGCATCGTCCGGCACGGACTCGTTCCATGGCCCAGGGCCACGGTTGGATTCTATTCAAAACAGACTGATTGCCCATATGCCGTTGTCCCGCTTTGTCGCGGCACCCGCTGGAGCACATGGAGCTGTAGACCCCAACAGAAACCAAAATGGCTATACTTGGTGGGCGACCGATCGACAACGAACCGGAGCCACCGTGGGTTCATCCGGGATGCCAACTCGCCGCAAGACGACGATCACCAACGGAATGACCGAGACGTCATCCGCCGAGACCAAAAGAAATGACCAGACTCTGCATCGAGTTGCCTGACAACAGTGCCGGTTGGCTCATGGCACTCTTGTGCGCGATGGGTTCCGTGGCAATGGGCCAAGGCACCCGGACACCCGACTCCCAACAGTCCGCTGCTGCACCAACGGCCGAAGGCGACACGAGGCTCCCGACGTTCGACGAGTTGAAAGTCTCGGGCGCGCGCCAGTCCAGTTACCGGAAGCGCCAGCGACGTTCTGTCGTCACCGGTGTTCCCAAGCCGCGACTCGCGGCCTTTCGAAAAGGCATCCAGCCACTGCTGAAAACAACCTGCATCGGTTGCCACGGCCCCAAGAAACAGGAAGGGAACATTCGAATCGACAACCTGGATCCCGACCTCCTGAACGGGGATGACGTGGACTGGTGGCTCGAAATAGCGGCCGTGCTGACCAATGGCGAAATGCCTCCAGCCGACGCCGTCCCGTTGAGTGACAAGGATCGTGGCCGGATCATCGAGTGGCTCTCCTCGGAAATCCAGGTCGCCTCCGCGGTGCGCCGCGTCAAGCAGGGACACTCGTCCTTCCGACGAATGACCCGTTACGAATACAACTTCGCCCTGCAGGACCTTTTGCAGCTCCCCTTCAACTTTGCCAAGGACTTGCCACCGGAGGCCCGTTCGGATGACGGTTTCCAGAACAGCTCCGAAAACCTGCAAATGTCGGTCATCCAGTTCGGGGCGTATCGCAAGCTGGGCCGCAAGGCCCTGGAGAGGGCCACGGTCCGAGGGAAACGCCCGGACCTGATCTTCTGGGGCGTTTCCATGAAGGCCGCTTCGGCCGACCTGTGGTCCAAGCAGCAACAACAAGTCGAGAAGATCAAGAAGAAACACAAGGACAATCCGGACAAGCTGAAGCAGGAACTTCAAAGACAAGCCAACCGGTTCCGTGCCCGCCCCAACGGGACTCACTACAAGACTTTGAGCACGGGCGTGACTGCCCGGGCGTCCTGGAGTTACGGGGGGGCAAAATACGCGTGGAAACCGACCACCGCCAGGCCCACGATTCCCGCGGTTTCTGATCATGTCGCCGTCATACCCAGGGGGCAGAAGCTGATCGTCGAACTCGGAAACCTGGTTCCAGACCGGGGGACCCTCCGCGTTCGCGTCCGTGCCTCCAGGACCTCCAACCAAGCCGGTCAGGTACCCAGCCTGCAACTGGAATTCGGCTGGCAGGCCAGCAACGATTCGCACGCGTCGGTGAGAATCAGCAGCCTCGACCTTGCCATCGATGCCGCTCCGGGCAAGGCACGCTTTTACCAGTGGGACATTCCACTGAGCGAGATCTACCCGCGGAACCTGATGCGGAAAACGCAAAAAATGGGAGCCCTGCCCAGTCCCTCGGAGTTCGTGAAACTGGTCAACAGCTCGATCTCACAGGGCGACATCCAGGTTGATTACGTGGAGATCACCGCCCCCATCTACAAGCAATGGCCACCAGCCTCGCACACGCGGATTTTCGTCGACAGCAAGAACCGCGACAATGAAACGAGCTACGCGAGGGAGGTGTTGTCGAGCTTCATGGCCCGTGCCTGGCGACGCCCGGCCACGGCTGCCGAGATCGACCAGAAACTGGCCCTGTTTGCCAGGATCCGTCCCAGTTGCAACGATTTCCAGGACGCCATGGTCGAGGTCCTGGCCACGGTACTCTCCTCGCCCAAGTTCCTGTACCTGGTTCCTCCAGGACGACACCAGGAGAAAACGGCAGACCGACTGGCCGCCTGGGAACTGGCCACTCGTCTTTCGATGTTCCTGTGGTGCAGCACGCCCGACGAGGAACTCCTGGGCCTGGCGGCGAAGGGAGAATTGGCCAAGCGCGAGATCCTGGTCGGACAGGTCAAGCGGATGCTGGCCGACTCGCGAAGCCGGCGATTCTCGCGGCACTTCGTACGACAGTGGCTGGGCATGCAGTTGCTGGATTACCTGAACGTCGACAAGAAGGCGTATCGGCAATTCGACGCGCCACTCAAGGAGGCGATGCAGGAGGAGCCCATCGCCTTTTTCCACGATGTGCTGCACCGCAACACCAGCGTGCTGGACTTCATTCATGCCGATTACACGTTCGCCAACGAACGGCTTGCCCGGCACTACGGACTGAACGACGTCCGGGGAAACCACTTCCGCCGCGTGACACTCGAACCGCGACACAGGCGAGGCGGACTGCTGACCCAGGCGGGCCTGCTGGCCATGAATTCCGACGGCAAGGATTCGCATCCGCTGAAACGTGGCATCTGGATGCTGGAAAGCCTGCTGAACGATCCACCGCCACCACCCCCTCCGGCCGTTCCCGAGATCGACCTGGCCGATCCCGAGATCGCCAAATTGACATTGAAGGAACGGATCGAGGACCATCGCAACCACGCCGCGTGCCTGTCGTGCCACGCGAAAATTGACCCGTGGGGTATCGCTTTTGAAAACTACGATGCCGTGGGAAGCTGGCGCAGCCAGATCAAAGGAAAACCGGTCGATGCCTCCAGCCTGCTGTTCAACAAGCAGAAACTCGACGGCATGGACGGACTGAAGCGATTCCTGCTGGCAAATCGACAGGATCAATTCGCCCGGGCAATGGTCCACAAGATGATGACCTACGCGCTGGGCCGTCCCCTGAAATTCGGTGATCGTTCAAGCGTTGACCAGATCACTGCCGATCTTCGCAAGCAGGGGGATGGACTTGCTACAATGATCACGCT